>JAFZCU010000083.1 GCA_017556145.1 Prevotella sp.
CTGGGTACACCTGCCGACTATACCGGCGAAGTATGGAACTTCACCGACTGGGAAGCTAAGGACTACACGGCTGAGACCACGAAGAACGGCCTGACGGTTGTTGCTACAGAAGGTAAGAAAGTGACGGTCGACGGCAGCAATAAGTCCTTCGGTGAGGCCACCTATACCCAGCGTCTGAAACTGGGCGGTACCGGCAGTGCTGAAGCCCGTTATCTGAAGTTCAACGTGCAGCAGGGTGTGACTGTGACAGTCCACTTCGCCCATGCCAGCAGCAGTGGTGATGTCCGCAACCTCGTCCTCGCCCTGGGTGAATTCGGCAATGAGGTGATGCGCCAACCCGTCGATGCAGGCGAAACCGCCACACTGACTTACAAGAACGAGGGCGAAGCCAATACTGCCTATCTTTATAGCGCCAACTCCGGCCTGAACATCTATGGCATTATCTTAACAGTGGATGGGGGTACTGGTATTCAGAACACCATTCAGAATGACAAAACAGGAAATGAGTTCCTCTATAATCTGAAGGGTCAGCGTGTAGACGCTAATTATAAGGGTATTGTTGTAAAGAACGGCAAGAAATACCTGCAAAGATAATTGTTTCGACTACAATAGCAACAAAACTCCCTGTACCGTCAAACGATACAGGGAGTTATTTTTACATCGTAGCCGTCAGGAAGGTGGCGTTTCCGAAAATATAAAGGATATTCTCGCAGGCAGGGACTAATATGGTCTCGCCCTGCCGGATGTGGATGCCATTAATATTGGCTTCGCCCCAAAGACACATTACGATGATAAAGGAGTCGCAGTGGAAATCCACCTGCTGGGCTACCTGAACAACCACCCGATGAACCACAAAGTAGGGGCAGTTGATCAACTGGCTGGTGGGCTTGGTCGAGTCATAGGAGGTGCGATATTCCGGCCATACCTGATAGTCGATCGCATCGCGGGCCTGCTCCACATGTAGCTCTCTCGGATTGCCGTGTGCATCCTTGCGCCCGAAATCATAGACACGGTAGGTGATATCGCTCGTCTGCTGGATCTCGGCCAGGAAGTTACCGGCGCCTATGGCATGCAGTCGTCCTGCAGGGAGGAAGTAGAGGTCGCCCTCATGAGCCTCGTGGGTAGCCAGAACGTCCTGCATGGGTGAATGGCCGTTGACGGGTTCGGTATAGGCCAACTGCTCATAGTCGTCGGGAGTAATACTCTTCGACAGACCCGCATAGATTTTCGAGCCGACATCACTCTTGATCACATACCACATCTCCGTCTTGCCGGCACAGCCGTGCCGCTCCATCGCCAGTTTGTCGTCGGGATGCACCTGTACGGAAAGGTCCTGGCGCGAGTCGATAAACTTCACCAGCAGCGGAAACTTGTTGCCAAAACGCTTATAGACCTTCTGGCCTATCAGCAGTCCTTTGTATTTGTCGATGAGCTGGGTAAGATTCAAGCCCACGTCCACATCGTCGACAAGCCCACGCTCCACGGCAATGCTCTCATGACCTGGCACGCCACTGATTTCCCAGCTCTCGCCGATATTCGGCTGCGCCGTATAGATGCCCTTGAAGGGAGCAATCTGATAGCCACCCCAGATGGTGGTCTTGAGATAGGGTTCAAACTTGTAGGGTTTCATATCATTTATTTGGCGAGTTGCCTGTTCTTTTCTATCAGCTTCTTGATCGTTTCCACACTGGCACTGGTGGTCATCCCGTCCTCGGGCGTGTTCATGCAGTAGTCAATGAGACGGTCGACGGTAGATACAGCCACATGCAGGCGGGTATCGGCCGAAGCATAGTAGATGAGCACCCGCCCGTCATCATCCTTGATCCATCCATTCGAGAAGGCCACGTTCATCACGTCGCCCAGATACTCGTCGCACTCCGGCACGAGGAAGTAACCACCAGGACGGGCAATGACGCAAGTTGGGTCGTCAAGTGCTGTCATATACATATACAACACGTAGCGCAGGCCATCGGCCGTGCCGCGCACACCATGTGCCAGATGCAGCCAGCCTTTGGGGGTCTTGATGGGATGCGGACCCTCACCGTTCTTCACCTCGGTGATGGTGTGGTATTTGCGCTCATAGATAATCTTCTCATCCTTCACCTCTGCATGTGTGATATCATCGACCAGAGCCCAACCGATACCGCCGCCCGAGCCTGTATCGATGAAACCGTCCTGAGGACGGGTATAGAAGGCGTATTTTCCGTCGACGAAATCAGGATGGAGCACCACGTTACGCTGCTGACTCTTGGCTTTCAGGTCGGGCAGACGTTCCCAAGTCTTCAGGTCCTTGGTGCGGGCGATGCCTGCCGTAGCCGTCGCTGCAGAGAGGTTACCTGGCTGTGAGTCATCATGGCGCTCAGCACAGAACACGCCATAGATCCAACCATCCTCATGCTGGGTGACTCGCATATCGTAAACATTCGTGGCAGGAATTACATCGTCGGGCATGGTGATAGGTTCGTCCCAGAAACGGAAGTTGTCGATGCCGTTAGGCGATTCAGCCACAGCGAAGAAACTTTTGCGGTCAGCGCCCTCTACACGGCACACCACGAGATAGCGACCTTCCAATTTGATGGCGCCGGCATTCAGCACGGCGTTCATCATGATGCGTTGCATCAGAAAGGGATTGTCCTGTTCTGAAAAGTCATAGCGCCACTCCAATGGCGTATGTTCGGCCGTCAGCACAGGATAGCGATACTTCTCATAGATGCCATTCTGTGAAAAACGGAAGGTGCCAAAACCGCTGTTTCCCGCAGTTACTGGTTCATTCTTGCGCGTCAGCAATTCCTCATGCAGCTGATACAAAGCTTTTGTTTTCTGTTCAAATGTTGTCATCGCATTATAACAATTGAGTAAGTGTTTATATCCAGATGCAAAGGTACAGGGTTTCGGGCAAAGAAGGATGCACAATCTTTGCCAATGCTGATACTATATAATCCAGAATGGTCAGACGATGATTTTTGTCTTCTGGTATTTCTCACGGAACTCGGTGGGAGTACATCCTTTACGACTGCGGAAGAGGCGGTTGAAGTTACTCAAGTTGTTGAAGCCACAACTCCAGCAGATCTCACTGATACTATCGATGGTGTCGACCAACCGGCGCGCAGCATGTCCCAAGCGGATATCAATGATATATTCAGAGAGGTTCTTGCCTGTGCGCAACTTGAAAAAACGGCTGAAGGCTGATGGCGACATGGCAACAAGGTCGGCCAGTTGATCCAATCGCAGGTCATCGTTGATGTGTTTGCTGATATAATCCTTCACCTTCAACACCCGACGTGACTCGCTGCTTACCGCAACCTTGGCAAAGGTGGAGGAAGCCAGTTCGCGGGCATCATCAAACTTCGACAACTCATAGAGAATATAGAACCACTCCTGAGCCATCATAAACTTATCCTCAATAGAAACCAGGTTTATCAGGCGCTGGTATACCGTCATGATGGCCTGTCGTGAGAAAGCCAGGCCATGCTTGGCCCGCATCATCATCTGATAGATGCTCTTATAGGGATTGGTATGAAAAGGTGATCGCTCCTCCTCGAAATAGATATTAAACTGAACTGTTATCTCATGGATGTCATCACTTTGACACTCGTGTTGCTCCCAGACATGTTCCAGATCCGGACTGGTAATGAGCACCAGATCGATGTCGCCGATCACTTCACTGCAATCGCCAACCACACGACGGGCCCCTGCCGCATTCTCCAGGAAATTCAGCTCCATCACATCGTGACAGTGAATGGGGAAGTCGAATTCCTTTTTGTGACGGTCGGCCACATACATAAAGTCGTGCTCACCCAACGGGGTGATTTCGCGTAATACTCCTGTTTCCATCAGATCTTACTTTGACGCAGATGATGATGCACCTATGACCTCCAGATAGCGACGGGCATAGTGACGCCCCATCTCCCTGTAGCCCTCGCTGCTGAAATGCACATTGTCGTCGCCTGGAGGACAGCCTTCAGAAGAAACGACAAAAGTATTGGGATAGTGGTTGGCAATATCGTTGATGGTAGGATTCGCATGGGCACAGACACCGTTGTATTCTGCGCGCACCACCTCGCCGACTAACAGGGGAACAGCCGACGGGTCGAACTGAAGCGCCTGCTGCAGATCGCAGTAAATCTTCCTCACCGTCTTTTGCCACTCATCATTATAGGCATCCGTCTCACCCTGATGCAGCAGAATGCCCTTGATGACACCGTCCTTGGCAGCAATCTTCGCCATACTGAGCAACCGCTCGTATGGGTCGCGTCCATATTGATTCAGGATGCCGTTCATCCAGTCGCGATCCTCTTTGGCGATGAGGGGCGCATTCTTGTCTTTGTCGTAGAAGGTAATCGGACAGCCCTCAACAGCTACCGACACAACGCCGATACGTACGCTGTCAGGCACCGCTTCGAGCAGGGTGCGCCCGAAGTAGTCGACTGGTCCGAGGTGGGCATCGGCGCGGCAGAGGGGCGGAACGGCCTTGCGCCAGGTGCCTAATACGCGTCCGTCACCACCATCGGTAGTCGCCATGCTAAGATAGCGGTCGCTCACCGTCAGGTCTTGTTCCTCAATGGGAGCCATGCCCGCCATGTTCGACTGTCCAAAGCAGAGGAAAATCCAGAAGTTCTGGTCCTGAGCACACAACTGATTTGTTCCCATCATAAACAGGCCGACTACTACAGCTAATAGTTTCTTCATTCTCGAATTATTTCACGAACTTCTTTCCGTTTTGGATATAGATGCCTTTCTGAGGATTCTGCACGCGTCGGCCATTGAGGTCGTAGATGTCGCCTTCTGTCTGAACGGCTTTTATCGGGCGGATGCCTGTCACTGTTTCTGAGCTCACTTCGCATCCCCAGGCTGCCGTTACGGTCAGGGCGGCCTCTGAACCGTCAGCCTTGATGAGGACAGCCTTCTTCACCTTGGCCGTCTGTGCGCCAGTAAAGGTCTGTAGCGTGATTCCCCAAAACGTAGAGCCGAGTGTAGAGGCGTCAAAGGTCGCCTCTGTGGTCGCAGAACCGGAAGCCAACGGAATATACTGCTCTTTGAATGTGGTGCCACTGATTTTGTCACCATACACTTTTATCTGCAGTTTGCCGGCATAGCTGTCATCTGCCATCTCCAAGCGGATGCCCTTATAGTTGCTCAGGTTCACGGCCGTACGGTTCCAGTCGCCAAAGAGAAAGGCCTCCGACCACTCATCGTTGTATTTCACGGTGTAAACGATCTCAGTGGTTGAAGTCGAGGGAAACTTATAGCCAGCCGTGCTGCCGTAGTAGGCCTTGATGAGTGTCTCTGCCAGGTCAGCCTGGTTGAAGACCGGTAGAGAACGGGAAGATCCGTCCGAGAGACCCATCCAATAGAACGTGCCTACACCAGCTATCTTCGTCTGCTTGATGAGATAGTCCATCGCATAGAGGGCTACTTTACGGTTCGTATTGTAATAGTCAATAGTAGAGGGCCATGTGGTGAATGTAGCGTATTCTCCGATGATCACAGGAGCCCTCTTCAGTAGATTCGATTTGATGTTGCTGATCAGATTGTCGATTTCTCTTTTGGCATTACTTTCATTCTGCCAGTTAGGATAGCTGTGTAGCTGGAAAATAATATGCCCCGTACTTTCCGGTAACTCAAGCGCTTTCATCGCATTAGGGGTACTGCTGGCCGAATAGGTATTGACAATCAGGTTGCGCTGTTTGTTGTTGCCTCCCGTACCACGCACGATGTTGACAAAACTCTTGGCATATTTATTGATAGCATCATAGCCATCCTGAGCACCGGGCTCATTCCATCTGTTATCATCGTCGAGCATCTCATTATAGGCTTCGAAGAGCAATTTCTGGTCATAGTCCCTGAATTCATTGCCAATCTGCCGCCACAGGGATTCGAACTTTGCCTTGTTGCTGTTGTAGGTCTTCGTGCTGGCGTGCAGCCATTGACTGCCGTCGCCCGTATCGTGATGCACATTCACGATGCAGTACATGCCCTGATTGATGACATAGTCCACTATTTCATGCACACGCTTCATCCAGGCAGCATCCACCTTGCCGTCGGCATCCATGTGGTTGTACCATGTCACGGGGACACGGATGGCACTGAATCCAGCTTCCTTCATCATCTTCATGAGTTCAGGCTTCGTAACAGGCTGTCCCCAGTAAGTCTCCGATTCCAGTCCCTGTGCACTCCCACTGCAGGCATCGAGGGTATTACCCAGGTTCCAACCCACACCCATATTCTTCACTGCCTCTGTTGCTGTCTCGAAATCTGCGGCTTCTGCATGGTACGACACCATAAGAAGCATACCCGTTAATACAGTTAATAGTCTTTTCATACACTTCATTATTTTGATAATGGCGCAAAGATACGCAATAATTTTGAGATGACCAAATTATTTCGAAAGAAATAAGAAAAATCCCTGCTCATCGCGCGGGGATTTCTTTTATAATTTTTTAGCTGCAGCTACGACCTTCGTCCCAAATCGCATTCACACTCAGAAACATAGTAGACTACAACTCTAATTATCTTATAGAATATAATGTTAGATAACTAGTAATTAGGTGTAAAAAGTTCTTCTAATAGTTGTACACTACGTTCGCGTGAGTCAAAAATCGGGGGCTTGGTACATGGCCACCAAGTCCCCGATGACCATTATTTACCACTGCTCCTCCGTTTCCTCATCGGTCACTATCACCGATGACTGCAATAACTGGTTCTGAATTATAAATTCAAGAATCATTATTTCGGGTTGCATATATTTTTGTTTCATCGTATAGCCTCCTTACTTCCATTGTGAATGTAGATTCCTCGCTGAATTGGTACACCCTGGAGCTTGCGTCCATCTAATGTATACCATGTGTCTGTCGACTTCCGTTTCTCAATTTTGCCATCCTTCAATTCTCCAATGGTTGTTGTTGTCTCCTCATACTCAAATTCGAAAAACTCGCGAACTCCAGCTCCTGTACTGGTTGAAAAAAAGGCCTTGTTCGCTGCGAGGCTCTCGCCTGCAGCCAGCTTATAGAAGCCTACACCTTTCGAACCGTTGCTCAGCACGTAGTAGGTTTCGCCGGTTCCCTGTGCAGTAGCTTCGCTTACACCTTGCAGTCCGTTGTCGTCGTAACTAGTAGCGCTAGACGTTTCTGACAACAACAATGGAATAGCAGGATTATTGCTCTTCAGTATCACTGCCTGATCACTATTGATGATACCGTCAGCAACCTCCTTCAAAGCAACACTATTCGTACCCAGCACTCCCATATAAACAAACGTACCTTCAGTAACCATTACATTGTTTGTACCATTGTAATACGTTGTCCAATACTCACCCGGCACTGCCGAGTTCGCCTTCAGCGGTGCTTCACTACACAAATCGCTCATGAATTTGAATTTGGAATAGTTAGTTGCTCCTCCATTTGTCAATTTATCAAATATGTCTTCTGTCACGTGCAACACTGTTTTTCCATCACGTTTGAAGTCTTGGTTGGCTTTATTCCATGTCATCTCTAACAAGTCGGCATAACAATACACGTCCGTCACGCTGCTGCAATTATAAAAGGCTGACTCTCCGATTTTCTTCAAGCCGCTGCCAATGATAACTGATGTCAAGCTTTCGCAACTCTCGAAGGCATTGGCGCCAATGCTCTTCACACTGGCAGGAATGGCGATACCTGTCAGGTTGGAGCAAGCTCCGAAAGAATAATTCCCAATACTTGTTACGCCATCAGGGATGATGACAGATGTCAGGCTCTCGCAATAGAGAAAAGCTTTATTACCAATACTCTCCAGCAACGAGCCATCTGCAAAGTAAACCGTTTCTAGGCCAGAGCAGCCAAAGAAAGCATTAGCATCAATAATCTTCACGCTAGCAGGAATAGTGACCGATATCAAGTGATAGCAGTTTCCAAAAGCACCCTTTCCGATGCTCGTCACGCTGTTAGGGATGGTGACGTCATTCAAACCAGAGCAATTATCGAAGGCTTTTTCTCCGATGTTCGTCACGGAATAGTCATTCACTTTAGCAGGGATGTCCAAGGCACCAGTAGGTTTTTTCCCATCATATTTATAGACCTTAACCTCCTTTGGGCTTTCATTTGTGACTTTATACCATAGTACACCGTCCTTGATGTCGTCATCCACTGCAGCCCACGACACCATTGTCGAAAGCAAAACCGTTAGAAAGAATAGTATTTTTCTCTTCATTTCCTTTATTGTTTAAGTTATATAAATAATTTAATAAAATATCATTGGATTATAACTCTCACTAATATATAGTAGAGGAACTTTCAATGTCAATAAGACAAAAGGTTGATTGGTTTTATACAAAATACCAAGACCTCCAAACATTAAGGCAACTCTTTGCTGCACATTCTTGCTTTCCTTCGGTAGTAAGCGACCAAAGGTCAAGGGAACATAGTTTATATGTTGGTAAAGTTGCTGCATTAACGTTTAATACCAATTGGGGCCATTTCGGTTGCAAAGATACGAATAAACATGCAAAGAACCAAAGAAAAATGGCAATAAATGTATTTGGGGCATAAATTATTATATTCACAAGGAGTCTAATCCTCTGTGAAAACATCAACATCTTTGTATGCACAATGGTTCCTTAATGAATCTATACGGCATTCATTCTGCAGTGAGATAATTGATAACGGGATTGGCATACATCGTGAGGATGCGCTCACGGAGGAAAGCCTCATCCTTATTTTCGAGGGTGATTTTGGCAAGTTGACCAGAAAGGTACTGTCCGAAATTCTGCTTATCGTCATCGGTATAATGAGTGCTGTTCGCCTGATCGCCATTAAGTTCGTCGAGGGCAATGTAATTGCAAGGGAAGAGTTCGTAGCCCTTATGTATTTCTCTGTCCATGCGCTCAGCGACTGCCTTGAAGTATTCGGTCTTGGGAAGGTCGGAGAGCTCATCTATCCAGGTATTGATGGGGGCTGCCGTGCGATAGACCACACGGCCCTTGTAACCGAAAATGCCTGTCTTCATATTGTCAAGATCGTCCTGACGCGACTTCTTGAAGGTGGGATTGTCGCGCTTCTGCTGAAACTCCTGAGCCTTAAGATAGTCGCAAGGGTCGTACTCATAGCTGATAGTCAGGGGCACGATGTTCAGTTCCTTGAGGTCGCCGCCCATCGCCAGCATCTTTAGCACCGCATCCTGGGTACGATCGTTGGAATCTTTCGCCCTCCCCTCGCGCTGGGCAATCCAGATATTCTCCTTCTTCTGGGTGACGGCGAAATGGATATAGCGGCTCATGAGCTGTGAAGCGGCGAGGGTCTCACGAAGCGAGAGGCCACGACGAACCGTAAAAGCCTTGTTCATACGTACAAGACGCCTGATCCAAGGATAGATGAGGAGGTTGTCACCGATACCAATCTCGACGGTAGTAGGATAGCCGGCCTCAACAAGTTTCACATCGAGGAAGGCCGAGTCGAGCACGATATCGCGGTGATTACTGACGAACGTGTATCGGGGGGACGGTTCTTTTGATATATCGCGCGATGTATCAAAAGAACCGTCCCCCCGATACACGAGGTGAGAATCGTCGAAGGTGCAGCCGTTGGTATGCTTGCGGATGATATGGTTGACAATGGGCTTCATGAAACGCTTCTGGAAATCGAGCGGTGTCTTGACACCCTTGAAGGCCAGACGCAGCAGTCCATTGCGGACAGACTTCGGCAGCCAAGGAGCAAAGCCTTTCATCACGACATTAAACTGGCGGTCTTTCAGAAGCTCTTCGAACGCCTGTTTCATTTCCTCAGCCTCATAAGGCCTTATCTCTGCAAACTCCTTGGGAATGTTCATCTGCTTATATAAACTGGTTTTCTACTATTTCCGTCAAAACATCGGTCATAGAGAGGCCTGCGGCACGTACCTGCTGCGGGATGAAGCTGGTAACAGTCATGCCTGGCGTCGTATTGACCTCAAGCATGGAGATTTTACCCTCCTTCGAGATGATATAGTCGATACGGATGATGCCGTTGCAGTGGAGAATATCGTAGATATGAGAGGTAATCTGAGCCACGCGCTCGGCAACATCGGCGGGAATCCGCGCAGGCGTAATCTCCTGCACCTGGCCGTTGTACTTGGCATCGTAGTCAAAGAACTCATTGCTGGTCACCACCTCCGTCGCCGGCAGTACCACCGTCTTCTCCCTGGTTTTATAGACACCTTGCGAGATCTCCGTTCCCTCAAGGAAGCCTTCGACCATAATCTCAGAACTCTCCAACATGGCTTTGCGGATGGCAGGAGCCAACTGGTCCTTGTTCTTCACCTTTGAAACACCGAAACTGGAGCCATCAGCAGCGGGCTTTACGAAACAAGGCATACCGATGCGCTCTTCTATCTCATCGTCACTCACCAGTTCCTCATAGCCCTTACGGATTAGCAGCGAATCGGCCACACTTACCCCATAGCCACGCAGATACTGATTCAGCACGAACTTGTCAAAAGTCATCGCTTCGATGAGCACGCCACTGGTGCTATACGGCAGACCTATCAGGTCGAAATATCCCTGTAATATACCGTTCTCGCCAGGTGTGCCATGTATGGTGATATAGGCATAGTCGAACAGCTTTGCCTCGCCATTTTCCATAAACGAGAAATCATTGCGGTCTATCTGGACTGTTGTGCCATCGGGCAGTTCCACGTGCCAGTCCTGGCCTTTGATGTCAACGATATACACATTGTAGCGCTCCTTATCAAAGAAGGAGAAAAGTCCCTGTGCCGAACGCAGAGAAACGTCATGTTCTGAGGAGTCGCCACCACATACGATGGCTATTGTTCTTTTCATCATTTGCAATTTGACAATTTACTATTTATTATTTACTGTGCTATTTTACAATTTACGTATTTACGCCATTTATCAATGAGGGCAGCCATGTCGTCGGGCCATTCTGAGGTAAAGTCCATCTGCTGACCGGTTGCAGGATGCACGAATCCCAAAGTCCTGGCATGCAGCACCTGTCGCGGACAGAGCTTGAAGCAGTTCTGGATATAAGCCTTATAACTGGCCGTGCGCTCCCCACGTCGTATCTCACAACCGCCATACCGTTCATCGCAGAAAAGCGGATGGCCGATATGCTTCATGTGAGCACGGATCTGGTGCGTACGACCTGTCTCGAGCACACACTCCACCAGCGTCACATAACCATAGCGTTCCATCACCTTGTAGTGAGTCACGGCAGGCTTACCAATCTCTGAATCAGGCGGAAAAACATCCATCCGCAGTCGATCCTTCGGGTCGCGTCCTATATTACCTTCTATCCTACCCTCGTCTTCCACGAAGTTACCCCAAACGAGGGCATTGTAACTGCGGTGGGTCGTCTTGTTGAAGAACTGCTTGCCTAATGAAGTCTTGGCATCGGGCGTCTTGGCGATGACCAGAAGGCCACTGGTATCCTTGTCGATGCGATGTACGAGGCCCACCTCCGGATCGTTCGGGTCGTAGGTTTCCAGATCCTTCAGGTGCCAGGCAATGGCGTTGACGAGCGTTCCGCTGAAATTGCCGCATCCCGGATGCACCACCATACCTGCCGGCTTGTTGATCACCATCAACTGGTCATCCTCATAGATAACCTCCAGTGGGATATCCTCTGGTTCGATAGTGGTATCATAATGCGGACGGTCGAGCATCAGGGTGATTACATCGCCCGCGCGTACCTTATAATTACTTTTTACAGGATTTCCATTGACATGAATGAATCCGGCGTCAGCAGCTTTCTGGATTCTGTTACGGCTGGAATGCGGTTGATGTTCAGCCAGGAACTTATCGATGCGCACAGATACCTGACCCTTATCCACCTCGATACGGAAATGCTCATACAATGTATCGCCGTCACCAGTTGGTTCGCCACCATCGAGCAGTTCGTCGTCATCAAGTTCGATGTCGTCCATTACCTCACTCACTGTCCCGTTACTTCTTTTACTTCCTCGAAGTCATCCCTCTCTTCATAAGTGCCGGTCACTTCCGCGTCCTCTAAGCCCATACGATATTCAGGCTCGATATAGTCCACGTCCATGTCGTCGCTATCATATTCGCCATTACCAATCATCAATGTCAATGGCGTTTCTATAGAAATCATGTCACCAGCAGCCACCCTTCGGCCACGGCACATAATGCCATACACCCAGTCTTTTTCTCCAGATACCAATTTCGGTGGCAGCAACTTGAATCCAATGGCAGCCAACTTTGCCTCTGCCTCACGATAACTGCTGTTATCCACCAGGTCCGGAATGGCAAAGGTGGGTGAAGACGGCGTATTGACAGTCACATAGATGGTATGTCCCGACTTCACTAAGGTGCCAGGCCCAGGATTCTGCGCCAACACACAATTAGCAGGCAACTTCTTGTTATAGCCAGAGTCTGCCACCATGATATTCAATCCATCCTCCAATATCAGCGTTCTGGCATTGGTATACGACATACCCTCAATCTTAGGTACCTTAATACCCTCTCCATGATGAGTAAACCACTCCAGACCGAACTTAACACCAAAACACAGTGCCACGATAACAACAACCATCGCCAGGAGATTACCCAGAAGATAGCCGTTCACAAACTTTCCAAAGAAATCCTTTGTCTTCATGGCTGCAAAGTTACGAATAAGCGAGCAAAAAACAAAGTAAAAACATAAAAAAATAAAAAGAAGCAAAGAATAATCTCTACTTCTTTCTATTTTAGCGTCATTTTCTGCGAAAGGGGAAATTACTTTCCGTGATTCTCGTCAGAAACTGTTAACTTCTTACGACCTTTGGCGCGACGTGCAGCCAAAACGCGGCGACCATTCTTGGTAGCCATTCTCTCACGGAAGCCGTGCTTGTTCACGCGACGGCGATTGTGCGGCTGAAATGTTCTCTTCATTGCTTTTTACTATTTATTTGTTACTTTTTCAACGATTTGGGGTGCAAAAGTACTCATTTCTTTTGAATTACACAAATTTTTTAGGAAAAAAACATGATTCACAATCCATATTTCATAAATATTTCGTACCTTTGCACCCGAAAACAATAAAAAAGTAACATTTTTAGGTATATGATTAATTCACAAGACATTAAAAAAGGCACCGCTATTCGTATGGACGGTGGTATTTGGGTTTGTATCGATTTCCAGCATCGCAAACCAGGTAAGGGTAACACGATTATGATCATCAAGGTTAAGAACGTTTCTGACGGTCGTGTGCTGGAGCGCCGTTTCAACATCGGTGAGAAACTCGAGGATGTAGTCATCGAGCGCCGTCCTTATCAGTATCTCTATGAGGATCAGAGCGGTCGTATCTTCATGAATCAGGAAACCTTTGAGCAGATTCCTATCGACAATGAGCTCGTTATCGGTCATGAATACATGAAAGAGAGTGATATCGTGGAGGTTGTTTCTGACACCACCGACGGTACAATCCTCTATGCTGAAATGCCTGTCAAGACCAACCTCCGTGTTGTTCACTCTGAGCCCGGCATCAAGGGCGATACAGCTACCAACACGCTGAAGCCTGCCACTCTGGAGACTGGCGTTGAGGTGCGCGTGCCCCTCTTCATCAACGAAGGCGACCTCATTCAGGTTGACACCCGCGACGGCAGCTATCTGAACCGCGTGAAGGAGTAAATGAAATACTCAATCATCGTTCCCGTATACAATCGTCCCGACGAAGTGGACGAACTACTCGAAAGCCTATCTAATCAGACACAAAAGGATTTCGAGGTTATTATTGTGGAAGATGGTTCGGTAAAACCTTGCAAGGATGTTTGCGACAAATATGCAGGCATCCTTGCATTGCATTATTATGTCAAGGAGAACAGCGGTCCCGGGCAGAGCCGTAACTATGGTGCAGAACGAGCCAACGGCGAATGGCTCATCATCCTCGACTCGGATGTCGTGCTCCCCGAGGGGTATTTAGAGGCAGTGGACAAATCTCTTACCACACCCCTCACCTCTATCGTTGCTTTTGGCGGCCCAGATGCAGCCCACCCCTCATTTACGGCAGTCCAGAAAGCCATCTCCTATTCCATGACGTCTTTTTTTACCACAGGTGGTATCCGTGGGGGCAAAGCCAAACTCGACAAGTTCTATCCCCGTTCCTTCAATATGGGTATTCGACGTGATATCTATCTGGAATTGGGTGGTTTCTCGAAAATGCGCTTTGGCGAGGACATCGACTTTTCCTACCGCATCGTCGAGGCTGGCTATCAACCAAGCCTTTTCCCTGATGCCTGGGTCTGGCACAAGCGTCGCACCGACTTCCGCAAGTTCTTCCGTCAGGTGTACAACAGCGGCATCGCCCGTATCAACCTCGCAAAACGTCATCCAGGTACAATGAAACTCGTCCATTTATTGCCCACAGTCTTTACCATAGGCGTCATCGGACTCTTGATGCTTTTCGGACTCGGCGTGGCCTTGTATTGCTATGGCGAGTGGTTGGATGCCAACGGGCTTCGTCCTACTGACAATATGCACCAAGGGGTGGGTTTCGTGTTCTGTGTGCTGGCACTACTGCCAATCCTGTTTTATTCACTTATCATCTTCATCGACTCCAGTATCCGGAACCGCAACCTCTGGGTAGGACTCCTTTCCATCCCTGCGGCCTTTGTCCAACTGACGGGCTACGGGTTAGGGTTCATCGAATCCTGGTGGAAACGATGTATACTGAAAAAAGACGAATATCAGGCCTTTGAAAAGACATTCTATAAATAAACACTTATAAAATCTTAAATCAATATGGAAAAACTTAACATCAATCAATGGGCAAAAGAAGACCGCCCGCGTGAAAAAATGGCAGACCTTGGTACTGAGGCACTGAGCAATGCTGAGTTGTTGGCTATTCTGATCGGCTCTGGCTCCACCGACGAGAGTGCCGTTGAACTGATGAAACGTATGCTCGCCGATTGCAACAACAACCTGAATTCCTTAGGAAAAAAGACCATACATGAACTGATGCAGTACAAGGGCATCGGTGAGGCAAAGGCCATCACCATCCTGGCAGCTTGTGAACTCGGCAAACGCCGTCAGGCAGAGACACCGGAAGAACGCCCAGATCTCGGAACGGCGACCAAGGTCTACAGGCACATGCATCACCTGATGCAAGACCTCGATGTAGAAGAGTTCTGGGTATTACTGATGAATCAGCACTACAGGCTGATCAAGAAAGTGCGTATCTCGCATGGTGGCATCACGGAAACAGCTGTCGATATCCGTATCATCATCCGCGAGGCTGTCCTCGCCAATGCCACAATCCTTGCTGTATGTCACAATCATCCATCCGGGAATCTGACACCCAGTCGTGCCGACGAAGAACTTACCAAAAGTATCCATAAAGCCTGTGAAGTCATGCGCATCCACTTCATGGATCACATCATCGTGACCGATGGGCAGTATTATTCCTTTCACGAGTTAGGCAAATGTTGACAGCATCTACCTGATGGCGACTTTCTGGCCGTTGTAGATATATATCCCTGACTTGGAAGGAGTGGAGAGGCTGCGAATGCCTCCGATGGTATACCAGGCGGATTTAGGACTGTCGATGGAGATGCTACTGAGACCGGAACTGCCTCCTGAAAAACTCTTCAACTCATAAAGGGCAGGAAGAGCCCGACCTGTCTCGTTGTCGAAAAGGCTGGCGTTATACCAGCTGTCAGTTACCCGTTGTGTATTCCAGTTGAGTCCATATTCATTAGCTTCGAGGAACCACCAGAACAGACCGTCGACGTTCTGGTGCTGCTTTAGTGTGGCAATCAAATCAGCTGTGAACTTCCGTTGGCCTTCATAGGTGAGGGCATAACCAGTGTCATTGTTTCCCATTTTCCAGTGATAGCCACAGCCCGTTTCTACCACCATGATTTTCTTATCAGGGAATTTAGTCTCAAAGGCAGTCAGCGTTCTGTTCAGTTGTGCCAGATTGCCATGATAATAAGGATAGTAGCTGGTCCCGATGATGTCGTAATCTACGCCATATTGTGCCAGTCTTTGGTAGAAATCCGTCACTAATGGCGTATTGGCAGCCTGTTCCGTATGAATAATAATCTTTGCTTCAGGGCAAACTTCGCGACAGGCTTTGCCTGCATTTTTCAGTGCCGTGGAGAAAGAGTCCCAATTATTGTCTTTATAACCGCTCCAGTCGCTCTTGTTCTCGAGTTTACAGCCACTGTCATACATCATCCCCCAGGAAATCTCATTACCGGTCTGTATGAAGTCGGGCGTGGCACCTGCATCCTTCAGTTGTTCCAAACAATCCTTGGTGTAATCGTAAATATAGGATGTTGGTGGGGTGTCGATAGTTGTAAACAGGTAAGGTGTCTTTTGCTGGCTGGGATCAGCCCATGTGTCAGAATAGTGGAAGTCGAGCATGAACCTTAAACCTGCTTCCTTAATCCTCTTCCCCAAATTTTTGACATAGTCAAGATCTTGGCGCACGCCTTCCCCCTTTTCTTTGTCAGATGCCCTGCTTGGGTCGACAAACAACCGGACACGCATAGCATTCATGCCCTGTCCTTTCAGGAATGTCAGCATGTCGGTAATCTTTTTGCCATCCTTATCCATGTAGTTGGCGCCATGATCCTCGTAAGTAGGCAACAACGAGATATCACCGCCGACATAACGGATCTCCTGCGCCGACACCGGCAAAGCCAAAGCCAACAGAAGTGCAAAAAACAGTTTCTTAGTTTTCATCTGATTCGTCGTTAGTTTGTTACACAATGGGCAATGAGATACCGCAGATTTTCTGATACACATCGAGAGCATAGACATCAGTCATACCACTGATATAATCGATGACGGCCATCAGGCGGGTTTCAAGATCAGGAGAGTCAATGTCGTACTGACTACTGACCCGGCTGATCAATTGTTTAGAATAGAAGCGGTCGGGATGGTGAGCAGCTTCGACAAAATGCGTCATCAGAGTCTCCATGATCTTATAACCCGACAGTTCCACATCGAGGACAGGACGACTCTTGTAGATACGTTTGACGGAAAGGTCTGCACAGTGTTTATAAGCCTCACAAGGCAACGGGGCTATATGATCAATGAGCGAACCCTTGAAAGCGCCACTAAGGAAATCGTCTTCGTGTTCCACAAATACTTTCACGCATTCATTCTCCAAAAGGCCAATGGCGCGGGCACGCATATACACTATCTTTTCATTATCATCAGTCAGGCCTTCATCAATGATGCGCTGTTGTATCTTTCCACGTGTCGTTTCATCAAAGAAGCCAAGCAGTAATTGGGCAGTCTCTTCGTATGAAAGAATTTTAAGTTTATGTGCATCCTCAATATCCATGATCTCATAACAGATATCATCGGCAGCCTCCACAAGATATACCAAAGGATGACGTGCATATTTCAAGGGATCACCAGGCTCAGACAAGCAAATAATGCCCAATTCATCGGCAACTCTCCGAAAAATATCACGCTCCGAATTAAAAAATCCGAACTTCCCCTTCTTACTGGGAGCAGAAGAGGAATAAGGATATTTCACGATGCTTGCCAACATGGAATAAGTCATGACAAATCCACCTGCTCTCCTTCCCTTGAATTGATGGGTGAGCAGACGAAAAGCATTGGCATTACCTTCGAAATGGGTGATATCGTCCCAGAACTGGTGACTGACCTCGCGCTGTAAGTCACTTCCCGGACCTTCTGTAAAGTAGGTCTGAATCGCCTTTTCGCCACTGTGGCCGAAAGGTGGATTTCCCATGTCATGAGCCAAACAAGCCGTTGCGACAATCTGTCCAATCTCAGAAAAGAGCGTATTCTCAAGTTCTGGATGTCGGATTATCAGTTTACCAGCCACATCATTGCCCAATGACATACCGACACTGGCCACTTCCAGGGAATGGGTCAGGCGGTTGTGTACAAAGATACTGCCAGGCAAAGGAAACACCTGTGTCTTGTTCTGCAGACGGCGGAAAGGCGCAGAGAAAATCAGACGGTCATAGTCACGTTTGAACTCTGTCCTGTCGTCATGACGCTCGGAGTGTTTATGCTCCTGTCCGAGACGTTTATTTGATATTAATTGCAGCCAATTCATCATAACTTGGCCGCAAAGTTAATATATTTTCCCCAAAATCAGCGTTAATAGGTGTTAATCTATGAAATCTATGGCATAAAATGCTTACCTTTGCACATTATTTATTGAGTTTTCGAAAAAATGTTGACGATAAAAGTAGTAAACAAAGGACATCAACCACTGCCGCAGTATGCTACCAGCCAGAGTGCGGGCATGGATCTCAGGGCTAATCTTGATGAAGCGATTACGCTGAAGCCCCTGGAGCGCCGTCTGATTCCCACAGGCCTCCACATCTCCCTACCCGTAGGCTATGAGGCACAGGTTCGTCCACGCAGTGGTTTAGCTCTGAAAAAGGGTATCACGGTACTGAATTCGCCCGGCACCATCGATGCCGACTATCGTGGCGAAATCGGTGTCGTGTTGATCAATCTCTCGCAGGAAGACTTCGTTGTTGAGGATGGCGAGCGCATTGCCCAGATGGTGATAGCCCGCCATGAGCAGGCAGAGTTTGAGGCAGTTGAAATACTCGACGAAACAATTCGTGGTGAAGGAGGATATGGCCATACAGGTGTGAAATAAAGGAGGAATGAATTACATCAGGAGCATATTTGGAGGATTAGGACTGGCCGTTGCCATTGCAGCGTCCTTCTGTGCTTGTGGCACGGTTCAGAAGCCCGTTGTCCCATCCGCTCAGTCTCCTGTCGTTAAGCCACTGTCTGCAGAACAACAACGGAAGTACGACCAATTCTTCCTCGATGCCATCATAGAGCGGGAAAAGGGTCATTCTGATGCCGCCTTCGACTTGCTTCGCCATTGCTTAGACATCAATCCGAATGCCTCTGAAGCCCATTTTTTCCTGGCTCAGTATTACAACGCACTTGAGGCAGACTCCCTCTCGCTGGCTCATTTCAAGCGGGCGGCAGAACTCAATCCCGACAACGAGACCTACATGGAAACCTTGTCACAGGTCTATATCCGACAAAAGGATTACAAGACGGCAATCAGCGTAGTCGAGGGTCTTTATAACCGTAACAAGGACAGAGAGGATCTTCTGGAATTGCTTTTCCAACTCTATCAGCAGGTGAGGGACTATCCCAATGCCATATCCGTCTTGGAGCGTATTGAAAATATCGACGGTAAAAGCGAACGCCTGTCGATGGCAAAAAGTGAATGCTACACACAAATGGGCAATCAGAAGGCCGCTATTGCCGAGATAGCAGAACTTGCCAAGCAATACCCCAACGACCTGAACTATCAAGGTCTCTACGGAGATATGCTGATGATGAACGGCGAAGAGAAGCAAGCCTTGGATGTGTTTAATCTAGTGCTCAAGGAAGAGCCCGACAACAGCCGCGTTCTGATGGCCCTTCGCAACTATTATCAGTCCAAGGAAGACACCCTCACGGCCGACTCTTTGTTAGAACGTCTGTTGTTTAGTCGCAATACACAGCAGGAAAACAAAATATATCTCATCCGACAGGAAATATTAGCCAGTGAAGCCAACGGAGGCGACAGCTCCAAGGTATTGTCTCTCTTCAGGAAGATGAATGCTTTGCAGCCCGATGCTGACATGTCGATTCTGCAAGCAACCTATATGGACTTGAAGAAAATGCCAAAGGACAGTATCAATCCCGTTCTGGAACATGTACTCAACATTGCTCCCGACAATTCCGCAGCCCGGCTCCAGTTGGTGGCCAATGCCTGGGAGGCAGAAGACATGAACCGTATTGTAGACCTCTGTCAGGCAGCCCGTCAGTACAATCCCGACGAGATGGCCTTCTATTATTACCAAGGCATCGCCTACTATAAGCTGGAGAAACTCGACGAAGCCTTATCTGCTTTCCAGAATGGTATCGGAGTCATCAATGATAACAGCAATCCAAATATCGTCTCCGACTTCTACGCCGTCATGGGTGACATCCTCCATCAGAAAGGGCTGGCAGAAGAGGCCTATGCCGCCTATGACTCCTGTCTGCAGTGGAAGGAAGACAATATCGGCTGTCTGAACAACTACGCCTATTACCTGAGCGAGGAGGGTGTCCAACTCGACAAGGCAGAGCAGATGAGTTATAAGACTATCAAGGCAGAGCCGAAGAATGCCACCTACCTCGACACGTATGCCTGGATATTGTTTATGCAGCAGCGCTATAGCGAAGCCCGCATTTATATCGATCAAGCCCTACAGAACAAGGATGACTCTGTCGACAACTCTGTTATCCTTGAGCATGCTGGCGACATCTACTCTTTCTGTCAGCAACCTGACCAGGCACTCGTCTACTGGCAGGATGCTCTGAAGACAGCTCCTGAGAATCAGGTCTTAATACGAAAAATCAAACTTAAAAAATACATAAAGTAATGAAAGCAACTGGTATTTTAAAAATTGCAGCGCTGGTAATGCCGCTAATTTTATGTTCTTGTGCCTCTAAAAAGAAGGCCGTAGTAGAAAACAAGCCATTGACCTCTGAACAGTTGGCTACGCAGGGTTTCATCAGCAAAGTCCAGGAGAATGCCCTTTCTCAGAAGTTTATCACCTCGAAGTTGAAGTTTTCTGTCGAGACAGGTGCCCAGAAACTGACACTTACCGGCAACCTGAAGATGAAGCGTGACGATTGTATTCGTCTGCAGCTCATGGCTTTTGGTTTTGTGGAGGCTGGACGTATCGAGCTGACCCCAGACTATGTCCTGATTATGGACCGTATCAACAAGCAATACCTGAAAGCCCCTTATGTACAGGTGGATTTCATGCGCAACAATGGCTTGAACTTCAACACCATGCAGGCCCTCTTCTGGAACGAGCTCTCAAGACCGGCAAAGTATAGTATTAACAAAGACGCTATGCCTTCTGATACGGCTCAATACACGATGATTGAGAGTGGCGATGACATGGTCATCAACCTTGAGGCTGGCAAGATGCTGTACAGCTGGTTAGCCAATAGGGCAAACGGTCAGATTCGTATGGCCAACATGCTCTACAAAGACAAGCTTAACAACAGTACTTCTCAGCTGAACTGGGATTATGAGGATTTTGAGGAGGTCAACAACAAGCTGTTCCCAAAGAAGTCAATGATTACCTTGACTGCTCCGAAAAAGGAAGTGAAGCTCAGCATGACCCTCAACTATATCAAGCACGATACCGATTGGGAGACACGGACAGAAGTGTCGAACAAATACCGTGAGGTAACAATCGACGAGATCCTCAACCGCTTTATGTCTCTGTAGTCTCTGATGAACCATCTGTTCACCCTGCTACTCTGTCTGTGCATGGTGATGGTTGTTCCAGCCCAGCAGAAGAAAAACTCTTCTGTCAAGCAAAAGGCAACCACCGCCAAGGCCATTGTCGCCAAGAAGAAAACGCCTGCAACGAAGACTGCGACAAAAACTCAAAAAACGAAAACGACCAAGGCCAAGCAACCTGTTGTCACCGTGCAGAGTCTGAAGGACGAACGACAGAAAATTCAAAAGCAGATTCAGGAACAGAAAAGGAAGCTTGTGGAAAACGAGCGTAATGTCAAGCAGCGACTCCAAAATTTGCTGGTAATCAATAATGAAATTGACGACAAACGGAAGACGATAGACACCATCAAAAACGATATCGGCATTCTTGACGGTAACATTGATGAGCTGAATAAGCACATTCAGGTGCTGGAGCAGGAACTTGACACACGTAAACAGCGTTTTATGAAGTCACTGCGCTATATGCACAGGAACCGGAATATCGAGAATCGTCTGATGTTCATCTTCAGTGCCCAGAATTTCTCTCAGATGTACCGCCGCCTGCGTTTTGTCCGCGAATACGCCGTTTACCAACGGGCACAAGGCGAGGCAGTCAAGGCAATGAAGGATGAAGTTAGCAAGGCTGCTGAAGAACTGTCGGCCACCAAACGTCAGAAAAACGACCTGCTCTACCGTGGTGAACAGGAGAAGAAAGCCTTGGAAGGAAAACAGCAGGAGCAGCAAAATGTAGTTACTTCCCTACAGAAACAGCAGAAAGCAATACAAAATATCATCAGTCAACAGCAGAAGAAGGATGCTGAGCTCAATGCACGGATTGACAAGATGATTGCTGAGGAAATCGCCCGTGCTAAGGCCCGTGCAGAGGCAGAGCGAAAGCGGAAGGCCGCAGAAGAAGCAGCCAAGAAACGAGCCGAGGAACTTGCCCGTAAGAAAGCTGCTGCTGAAGCAGCAGCCCGTGAAAATGCCCGTCGCATCGCAGAGGCAAAAGCCCGTGAAGAGAAGGCAAAAGCCGAAGCCCGTGCTGCCGCCCGCAAGAGTGCAGAGGAGAAACGTAAGGCCGAAGAGGCAGCCCGCAAAGCTGAACGCGCCCGCAAAGAAGAAGAGCGGAAGGCTGCTGCTGAGGCCAAAGCCCGTGAAAAAGAAATCGTTGAAGAGAAACGTAAGGCCAAGGAAGAAAACGACTGGACCGTCTCAACAGAAGATCGCAAGTTGGGTGGCAGTTTTGAGAGCAACCGCGGCCGTCTGCCTATGCCGCTGACAGGTGGTTACAAGATTGTCAACCGTTTTGGCCAATATGCCGTCGATGGCGTTAAGGGAAATATCTCCCTCGACAACAAGGGCATCAAGATCAAAGGCCAGCCTGGCGCTTACGCCCGTAGCGTATTCGACGGCAAGGTGACGGCGGTCTTTGGCTATGATGGCGCCATGGTGGTCATCATCTCTCACGGCACCTACCTCACCGTCTATACGAATCTGGCTGCCGTCAGTGTTATCAATGGCCAGAGGGTAACGGCCCGTCAGACGCTTGGCAGAATCGGAGGCGATGGAATCATGCAATTCCAGCTCCGTCGTGGGAACACGCCACTGAACCCGATGTCATGGCTGGGAAGATAGAAGATAGAAGTAAAAAAGCGATAAGTGAGATATGGAACTCAGAGATTACACAAACGATGCTGTTGAACTGCTGAAGGCGCTGATTGCGACACCTTCGGAAAGCAGGAATGAAACCCGTGCCGCCAATCTGTTGAGTCGGTATCTTGACCATTGGGGTCTGCCCCACGGTAGGGAAGGAAACAATCTGTGGGTTGGTTGTTACGACTGGGACAATAACCGTCCTACCGTCATGCTCAATGCGCATATCGATACCGTCAAACCTGTAGCATCCTGGACACGTGATCCCTATCGACCGACTATCGTGGACGACACGCTATATGGCTTGGGCTCAAATGACTGTGGCGGTGGATTAGTATCCCTGCTTCAGGCTTACCGTATCCTGCTCCATAGGCCACGTAGTTACAACCTGCTTTGGGTGGCTTCGGCAGAGGAAGAGGTGTCTGGCCAGGATGGTTTCAGCCGTGTACTTCCCCACTTGCCTAACATCGATGTGGCCATTGTCGGTGAGCCAACAAGTATGCAGCCTGCCATCGCCGAAAAAGGTCTGATGGTGATCGACGGATATGCTGACGGCGTCAGCGGCCATGCCGCCCGCGAGGAAGGTGTGAATGCCATCTATGAGGCACTTGATGACCTCGTTTTCCTGCGCAACTATCAGTTCCGTAAAGTCAGTCCTTTATTGGGTCCGACAAAGATGACGGTAACGGTTATAGAAGCCGGCACTCAGCATAATGTGATTCCTGATCATCTGCATTTTGTAATTGATGTGCGCACGAATGAGTATTATCAGAACGAATTCCTCTTTGAATTCCTGCGCAAGAAGATGCTGAAGTGCCGTCTCGAGGCCCGCTCCTTCCGTCTTCATTCATCCTGCATCCCAGAGACCCATCCTCTGATACAACGCTGTATCGCAATGGGTATGAAACCCTTCGGTTCACCAACACTTAGTGACCAGGCGCTCATGTCGTTCCCGTCTTTCAAACTGGGACCTGGCGACTCTTCTCGCAGCCACGCCGCAGATGAATTCATCCGTATCTCAGAAATAGAGCATGCCATCAGCACTTATGTCCAGTTATTGGAGAAGTATTGATAATAAAAAGGTAATAAATATATGCAGACAAACAGTCATTTATCACGGTTAATTCACGACCAAGCCAAGAACTACGGTGACCGCGAGGCACTGATCTACAGAGACTTCGGCAGCAAGGAATGGAAGTCGTTTTCATGGAATCAGTTCTCCGACATGGTGAAGAAGGTGTCGAACGCGATGCTGAACCTTGGCGTGAAAGTACAGGAAAACGTGGGTGTCTTCTCACAGAACTCCGTGCAGTACCTGTTTTGTGACTTCGGTGCATGGGGCATTAGGGCTGTGACCATCCCCTTCTATGCTACCAGCAGCGAGCAGCAAATCCAGTTCATAGTAAGCGATGCCAAGATACGTTTCCTCTTTGTCGGTGAACAGGAACAGTACGACAAAGCCCGTCGCGTGGTCTCCATGTGCCAGACCCTGGAACGAATCATCGTCTTTGACCATAACGTGCGTATATCCACCCATGATCCCAATGCGATGTACTTCGATGATTTCCTGAAACTGGGTGATAATTATCCGCGACAGACAGAGGTGGAAGCTATGCAGGCACAGGCATCGATGGACGACATTGCCAATATCCTATATACCTCAGGTACAACGGGCGACTCCAAGGGTGTTATCCTCACCTGCGGGCAATATCATGCAGCCTTTGAGGCTAACCACAAGTGTGTGCCGGTAGGTGAGAACGACCGTGTGTTGAACTTCCTGCCGTTCACCCATATTTTTGAGAAGGGTTGGAAAATCCTCTGTCTGACAGAAGGTGCCCGACTGATTGTGAACACCTATCCTTTAGAGGTTCAGCAGTCGATGCGCGAAACCCATCCTACTTGTATGTCATCGGTACCCCGCTTCTGGGAAAAAGTGTACATGGGTGTACAAGAGCAGATCGACAAGGCCAGCGCCCCAAAACGCAAGTTGTTCCAGCACGCTCTCAGCGTGGGTAAGAAACATAATATCGACTATCTCGCAAAAGGCAAACGCCCCCCTTTGGCGCTGCACTTCGAATACGAGATGCTCAACAAGACCGTATTCTCCCTGGTCCGTAAGGAATTGGGACTGGAGGATGCCCACTTCTTCCCCACGGCTGGTGCGACGGTCAATCCTAAGGTGGAAGAATTTGTCCATTCCATCGGTATCAATATGATTGTAGGCTATGGTTTGACGGAGAGTCTGGCCACGGTGAGTTGCAACCATCTGGGGGAACCGTTCACCGTGGGTGGTGTCGGCATTCCCATCGAGGGTATCGATATAAAGATCAGCGACGAAGGTGAAATCCTGCTCAAAGGCCCGACGATCACCATCGGTTATTACAACCGTGATGACCTGACCCGTGAGGCCTTTACCGACGACGGCTATTTCAAAACTGGCGACTCCGGCTATCTGAAAAATGGCGAACTCTTCCTGAAAGAGCGTATCAAGGACCTTTATAAGACCTCAAACGGCAAGTATATCGCACCACAGATGATTGAGTCAAAGCTGCTGGTGGACAAATACATCGACCAGATTGCCATCATCGCCGACCAACGTAAGTTCGTGTCAGCGCTCATCATACCCGTTTATCCACTTTTGGAGGAGTATGCCCGCGAACATCATATTCCGTTTGAGAACCGTGAGCAACTTTGCGCCGACAAGCAGATCTATGACATGATGAAAGAGCGCATCGACACATTGCAGCAGCAACTGGCCCACTATGAGCAGATCAAGCGTTTCACACTGCTGCCTCACCATTTCTCAATGGAGAAGGGAGAGCTCACCAATACGTTGAAGATCAAACGTCGTGTGCTGAACGAAAACTACAAAAAAGAGATCGATGCGATGTATGATGAATAATCTGCAAGCATTTGGCGGTTTCAATTAATTGTTGTACCTTTGCACCCATGATTACCCAAGACCAACTGAAAGATATCTTAGAGCGCACAGATGCATTGCATCGCTACCTCGAAATCGACAAGAAAAAGATGGAGTTCGAAGAGGAAGATCTTCGAACGCAGGCACCTGACTTCTGGGACGACCGTAAGCGTGCTGAGGAGCAGATGAAGAAAGTCAAGGGCATCAAGCGATGGCTCGATGACTATAAGGAGGTACGTACCCTGGCCGACGAACTGCAACTGGCCTTCGATTTCTTCAAGGATGAGATGGTCACTGAGCAGGAAGTCGAGGAAGACTACGCCAAAGCCCTCAAGGCCATCGAAGATCTTGAGTTGAAGAATATGCTCCGTCAAAAGGAAGACCCGATGGAAGCCGTACTGAAAATCAACAGCGGTGCCGGTGGCACAGAGGCTCAAGACTGGGCTTCCATGTTGATGCGTATGTATATGCGCTGGGCGGAGGCTCACAACTATAAAGTCACCATCTCGAACCTGCTCGACGGCGACGAGGCCGGCATCAAGAGCGTGACGATGCAGATAGAGGGCGGCGACTATGCCTACGGTTATTTGAAGTCAGAGAACGGTGTCCACCGTCTGGTACGTGTATCGCCCTTCAATGCCCAGGGCAAACGTATGACCTCCTTTGCCTCCGTCTTCGTCTCACCGCTGGTCGACGACACCATCGAGGTGTATGTCGACCCCGCCAAACTGTCATGGGACACCTTCCGCAGTTCTGGTGCCGGAGGACAGAACGTTAACAAGGTGGAATCGGGCGTGCGCCTGCGCTACTGGTACACCGACCCTGATACGGGTGAGGAGGAAGAGATCCTCATTGAAAATACCGAGACCCGCGACCAGCCGAAGAACAAGGAGCGTGCAATGACGTTGCTGAAATCGCAGCTCTACGACCGTGCGATGAAGAAACGTCTGGAGGCTCAGGCAAAGATCGAGGCTGGGAAGAAGAAAATCGAATGGGGCTCACAGATTCGCAGCTATGTTTTTGACGACCGCCGCGTGAAAGACCACCGTACCAATTACCAGACCACAGACGTCGATGCCGTAATGAACGGCAAGATCGACGACTTCATCAAGGCCTATCTCATGGAATTCCCTGTGAACGACGAAGAATAATAATCATATAATATTAAAACTAAAAAATTATGGCAAAGATTGCAAAAGCATCAAAGGCAACCGAGAAGAAGGTGGCTTATCAGAAGAAAGTAGAAGACAAAGGAAAGAAAGTTGTGAATTGGATCTTTGGCGTGCTGATTCTGCTAGCCGTCTTATTCGTGGTTTACTCCGTCTTCATCGTTTCCTGATCCTTCATGAGCGGATTCGAAATCGAGCGAAAGTTCCTGGTCAAAGACGCGCGCTACAAGAAGCAGGCATTTGCCAGTAGCCGCATCCGTCAGGGGTATATCTGTAGCGGTCACGGACGCACTGTTCGCGTGCGTATCCGTGACGCGCGCGGGTACCTTACAATTAAAGGCCCCTCTACGAATGGCGGACTGAGCCGTTACGAGTTTGAAAAGGAGATTACGCTCGATGAAGCAGAGCATCTGATGCAACTCTGCGAACCAGGCCTCATCGACAAGACACGCTATCTCGTAAAAAGTGGCGCACATACGTTCGAAGTGGATGAGTTCTATGGCGAAAACGAAGGCCTGGTGATAGCCGAGGTGGAACTCAGCTCAGAAGATGAACCCTATGAAAAACCCGATTTCATCGGCAAGGAAGTAACTGGCGACAAGCGATATTATAACGCTCACTTGCGAGCCAATCCCTTCTCTCTTTGGAAGCGATAATAGAAGAGCGAACCTATTAGTCCGATTATGCCTGCAAGCGTAACACCTGTGGAGTTTGCGGCAAAGTCGAGCCAGTCACCATTACGTGTGGTGGTACAATAGGCCTGCATCAATTCCAGCACACCGCCCATCATGACAGGTGCCAACCAAGCCCAGAAGAAGAGTTTCTCATAATCTGGCGACCCATGCTTTATCACGTATTCCAACCATATAACCAGACATGTGCCGCCATACATGATAAAGTGTACCCACTTGTCGATAAACTTCACATGATCAAGCGGTGTCTCAGGAAAAAAAGGGAACAACGACAGTATCCAGACCAGACTGATACAAGTCACCGAAAAGGGATATTTTCTGATATATTGGAAGAGAAATTTCATATCTACCTCTATTTTTGCTGCAAAAGTACAATTATTTTCAGACATAAGAACATCAGGACATCTTTTTTTTGTTTTTTTGTTCATATGTCTAAAAAAAGAACTATCTTTGCAGCAGAAATATATGAGTAGAATGCATATGGCTAAACTGGAGAGAGCGAGTTTTGGAAGTAAGCTTGGTGTCATTCTGGCAACTGCCGGTTCCGCTGTGGGACTGGGTAACGTATGGCGTTTCCCCTATATGGCAGGTCAGAATGGAGGCGCTGTTTTCATCATTATCTATGTTATCTGTGTGCTATTGTTAGGCATTCCCTGCATGATCAGTGAATTCATTATTGGCCGTCATGCTCAGTCGAACACAGCCCGTGCCTATAGGAAGGTAGGCGGCAGGAATCCCCTGTCGTATATCGGCTATATGGGCGTACTTACCGGATTCCTCATCACAGGTTACTATGCGGTGGTGTCAGGTTGGTGCCTGCAATATATCTGGGCCTCGGTGATAGGTCATCTCGACGGGGGCAATCCTGAATTCTTCAAGACTTACTTCACCGAGTTCTCACAAGACCCTGTGAAACCCATCTTCTGGACCTTCCTCATGCTTCTGGCCACCTATCTGATTATTGAACATGGCGTGCGCGACGGCATCGAGCGGGCCTCGAAGATCTTCATGCCCATCTTGTTCATCCTTCTGCTGATTATCGTGGTGGCTTCGTGCATGCTCCCCAATGCCTCACAGGGCATAGAGTTCCTTTTCAAGCCCGACAAATCGATGATCAATAGCGACGTGTTCCTAGGAGCCCTCGGACAGTCATTCTATTCACTGAGCATTGCCATGGGATGTATCTGTACTTATGCCAGTTATTTCTCGAAACAGACGAATCTCACATCCTCTGCGGTACAGATAGGTATCATCGACTCCATCGTTGCCATTCTGGCAGGACTGATGATCTTCCCGGCAGCCTTCTCGGTAGGCGTCAATCCCGACAGTGGTCCCTCACTGATTTTCATCACCCTGCCGAACGTGTTCCAACAGGCATTTGGCGGTATGCCGATAGTAGGCTACATCATCTCTATCCTGTTCTATCTGCTCCTGTCGTTGGCCGCCCTCACCTCCTTGATTTCGCTCCACGAGGTGAGCACCTCTTTCTTCCATGAAGAGTTTCACATCACCCGTAAGGCTGCAGCTATCATCGTCACCGTTTCCTGCTGTTTCATGGGCATCATCTGTTCTCTCTCACTGGGGCCCACAGGCAGTACATTGCATTTCTTTGAAAAGACACTGTTCGATATCTTCGACTTCGTGACAGGACAGATATTCCTGCCCGTCGTAGGTTTCCTGACATGTATCTTGATAGGCTGGTTCGTACCTCACAAACTGGTTCACGACGAGTTTACCAATTGCGGCACGTTGCGAATAGGCCGGTATTTCCACTTCTATCTTTTCCTGGTGAAATATGTCTGTCCGCTGTGCATCCTGTTTATTTTCCTGCATCAGTTAGGGCTGATTTAATGAATCATGAGTAATGGATAGTTTGAGAGGCAATTTCGGAAGCAGGCTTGGCATTGTGCTGGCAACGGCGGGTTCTGCCGTAGGCCTGGGCAATGTGTGGCGCTTTCCTTACATGACGGGCCAGAACGGTGGCGCAGCCTTCATCATTATCTATCTGGCGTGTATCCTTCTGCTCGGCATTCCCGGCATGGTGAGCGAGTTCATCGTGGGCCGTCATTCACAGACAAATGCCGCCCGTGCCTATGCCAGATTCTCACGTGGCAAAAGCTGGGGACTCATCGGCATTCTGGGTATTATCACCTCGACCATCATCCTGGGATTCTATGCTGTGGTGGCGGGCTGGTGTCTGCACTATCTGGGTACCTCGGCAATAGGACATTTAAAGGGTGATACCAGTTTCGTGCAGAACTATTTCCAGACATTTTCCTGCGATCCTGTCAAGCCTGCCACCTTGGGCGTGGTCTTTATCCTGATCACCCATTTCATCATCATTCGAGGTGTGCGTAATGGTATCGAACGGGCTTCGAAACTACTGATGCCGCTGCTGCTGATCCTGTTGCTGATCATCGTGATAGCATCCTGCTCACTGCCGGGCGCCTTAAAGGGCATTGAGTTCCTGCTGAAGCCCGACTTCTCAAAAGTCAGCGGCAAGGTATGTCTTGAAGCCTTAGGTCAGGCGTTCTTCTCTTTGAGTCTTGGCACGGCCTGTCTCTGCACTTACGCCAGTTATTTCTCCCGTCAGACCAAGCTGTTACAGTCAGCGACACAGATAGCACTCATCGACTTCGTGATAGCCCTGATGTCGGGTCTGATGATCTTCCCGGCGGCCTTCTCCGTAGGCGTGCAGCCTGACAGCGGACCGTCGCTCATTTTCATCACCCTGCCCAATGTGTTCCAGCAGGCTTTCAGTTTCATGCCGGCGCTGGGCTATGTCATATCCATCATGTTCTACGCCCTGCTCGTGTTTGCAGCGCTTACCTCTACCATCTCCATGCATGAGATTGGCACGGCCTTTTTCCACGAGGAGCTACATATCAACCGTTCGAAAGCTGCCTGGATACTGACCGCTGTGTGCAGCGTGATTGCCATCTTCTGTTCCTTGTCTATTGGAAAACCCGACATCCAGATCTGGGGAAGGTCGCTGATGGACTTCTGCGACTACCTTTCTGCTCAAATCATGCTTCCTGCTGGTGCCATGCTGACGAGCATCCTCGTGGGATGGTTCGCCTCAAAGAAGATGGTCCGCGAGGAGTTTACCAACTGGAACACCTCCAACAGCAGATTGTTTTTCAACTTCTATATGTTTTGTGTCCGGTATATCGTGCCTACCTGCATCCTGCTGATTCTCATGCATCAGTTTGGAGTAATCTGAATGAGGAGGAAAGGTAAATGAGGAATGTCATTCGGGAGTTTTTTTATCTGAGGAAGTCCGACCGTAAGGTGATTCTCACGCTGCTCAGTGTGATTGTGATAGCTTTAGTGGTGATTTTCCTGACAGGGGGTAACGACGAGTCGAATGAGCTGACACCAGCAGACACGCTTCCTGCAAAACGCAGCTCTCGCGATTCTGCTCACCGTCAGTCCTATCACGAACATACCAAGACCGTTTATGTCCGTACAAAAGTGGTCTACCGCGATACAACCTATCGTCGGGGCAAGTCGCTCACTGAGGAAGAATACGATTCTATTAAAGCCCATTATCCCGTGAAGCTCAAGCCTGGCGAGTATGTGGTCCTGAATACCGCCGATACCACAACCTTGAAGACCGTGCCTGGTATCGGGCCCTATTTTGCCAGGAAAGTGGTAGAGTACGGACAACGTTTAGGAGGCTATGTCAGTGTGGATCAGCTCGATGAAATCGAGGATTTTCCACTCGACGCCAAGGATTATCTGACCATCGAGGGTGCCTCGCCTCGCAAGCTGAATGTCAACACCCTCTCGCTCAATGAACTCAGACGGCATCCCTACATCAATTTCCATCAGGCTAAGGCCATTACCGACTACCGCCGTCTGCATGGTCCTCTCCACGCTTTGGGCGATCTGCGCCTCTCCAAGGACTTCACCCCTGAAGCCATCAAGCGACTGGAACCATACGTCGAGTTTTGAATTATATGTTAATAAATCATAGCGAATGATGAAGATACGAAGATTTTTCGTATTTTTGCACAAGAAACTAGAAACTAAGGAAATATGTGTGAGTCATTATTGCTATTTGGACTTGGAATGCAAGAGATATTAGTCATTGCACTGATCGTGTTGCTGCTCTTCGGCGGCAAGAAGATTCCTGAATTGATGAAGGGCCTTGGCAAGGGCGTAAAGAGCTTCAAGGAGGGAATGAATGAAGTGACGGATCTTACAAAAGACGAAAAGGACGAAAAGAAGGATGAGTGAGACCCCGACCATGACCTTCTGGGATCACCTCGACGAGCTTCGTTCGGTGATTATCAGGACGGTGGTCGTGACGGTGGTGGTAGCCGCTGTGGCCTTCTGCCTGAAGGAGCAGTTGTTTGAGATCGTTCTGGCACCCCGTACCAGCGACTTCATTACCTATCGGCTCTTCGGCGTGGAGCCTTTCAGCATCCACCTGATGAATACTGGACTGACGGAACAGTTCATGACACACCTGAAGACGGCGATGTATGCGGGTGTATTGGTGGCCTCACCTTATATCATATATCTGTTATTCCGCTTCGTCTCGCCAGCGCTCTACGACAATGAACGGAAATACGCCACCCTGCTATGCACCAGCGGTTATCTGATGTTCATGCTGGGCACGCTGTTGAATTACTTCCTGATTTTCCCATTGACGGTGAAATTTCTTGGAACCTATCAGGTGAGCGCAGACGTGGCAAACATGCTGACCCTGCAGTCGTATATGGATACCCTGCTGATGATGAACCTCGTGATGGGCATCATCTTCGAACTGCCAGTGGTCAGTTGGATACTGGGCAGGATGGGATTGGTCAGTGCCAGGATGATGCGCGCCATGCGCCGGCATGCCATTGTGGCTATTCTGATAGTGGCCGCCATCATCACCCCGACCACCGATGCCTTTACGCTCTTTATCGTGGCTCTGCCGATATGGCTGCTCTACGAACTGAGCATACTTGTAGTGAAATCATCAGACTAAACATAATTTATAGATTATGCTTCGTAAAATCAGAACAATCCTTGCAGCGGTGTTCTTTGTACTGATCACCCTGCTGTTCCTCGACTTCACGGGAACGCTGCACCACTGGCTCTCGTGGCTGGCAAAGATACAGTTCCTGCCAGCCGTGATGGCGCTCAACGTGGTGGTCGTCGTCGCACTTTTGCTGCTGACCCTTGCCTTCGGACGCATTTATTGTTCTATCATCTGTCCTTTGGGTGTCTTTCAGGATATTCTCGCCCGTTTCCGTCGGAAGAAAAACAAGTATAGCTACTCCAAGGAAGTTCGATGGCTGCGCTATCCCGTGCTGGTGGTGTTCATCATCGCCGCCGTAGTCGGCATCGGTTCCCTCTTCCAGTTGCTGGCGCCTTACAGTGCCTACGGACGTATCGCCACCATGATCTTCCAGCCTATCTGGGCATTGGGCAACAATGTGCTGGCATTCCTGGCAGAAAGAGCCGACAGTTACGCTTTCTATGCGGTCGATGTATGGATGAAGTCGCTACCCGTATTCATCATCGCCGCCGTCACCCTCGTGGTGCTCTTCGTGCTGGCTTGGCGAGGCGGACGTACCTATTGCAACACCATCTGTCCTGTGGGAACCATCCTCTCGTTCTTCGCCCGATTCTCCTTCCTGAAGATCCGTTTCGACGAGGATAAATGCAAGAACTGTTCCATGTGTTCAAAGAACTGTAAGGCCGCCTGCATCGACTACAAGACACACACCGTCGACTATAGCCGCTGCATCGTCTGTGGCAACTGCATCGACAGCTGCAAATTCGGCGCGCTGAAATATGCTTTCCGCGCCAGTAAGGCCAGTGAGGCCTGTCCCGTCGATACCTCCAAGCGCTCCTTCCTCCTGGCTTCGGCCCTTGTTTCTACAGCCGCCCTTGCTCAAAAGAAGGAAAAACTGATGGATGGCGGCTTAGCAGAATTGGAGGATAAGGTGGCGCCTCAGCGCCAGACACCTCTGACGCCTCCCGGATCGCTTTCCCATTGGCACTTTGCACGCCATTGCACAGGTTGTCAGCTCTGCGTTTCGGAGTGTCCGAATGACGTTCTCCGTCCTTCTTCGGATCTGATGCACCTCATGCTACCAGAGATGTCCTACGAACGGGGTTATTGCCGTCCTGAGTGTACACGCTGCTCTGAAGTTTGTCCTGCAGGTGCCTTCCATCTCATCGACAAGGCTGAGAAATCGTCTATCCAGATTGGTCATGCCGTTTGGATCAAGAAGAACTGTGTTCCCATCACTGACGAAGTGGAGTGTGGCAACTGCGCCCGCCATTGTCCTACGGGTGCCATCGAGATGGTACAACTAGATGAGAACGATGAGACATCACCCATGATTCCCGCTATCAACGAGGCTGCCTGCATTGGCTGCGGTGCCTGTGAATACGTCTGTCCATCGCGTCCGTTCTCAGCCATATATGTCGAGGGCCACGACGTTCACAAGAAGATATAGTTTACTGTTTATTGTTTATAGATGATTACCAAGATGGATAAAAATATATCGAGGCGGAGTTTCCTGAAGATCTTTGGCACAGGAACAGTTGCCACTGCAGCGACATTAGCAGGCTGCAAGGGCGGCAACAAGGCCGGTGAGCAGGCCGCAGAGGCATACAAGAACCAAGTAGAGCCGCCCGTAGGCAAGATGACCTACCGCGAGAACCCCAGGACCAAGGAGAAAGTGTCGCTCTTAGGCTATGGTATGATGCGTCTGCCGACGAAGCCCGACGACGACAGCGCGTTTGATCAGGACATGATCAACAAACAGATAGACTATGCCATCGAACATGGTCTGAACTATTTCGACACCTCCCCCGTCTACTGTCAGGGACAGTCGGAGCGCTGCACAGGTATCGCCCTGAAACGTCACAAGCGCGAAGAGTTCTTCGTCGCCACGAAACTCTCCAACTTCAATCGTGACTACTGGAAGCGGGAGAAGGCCATCGAGATGTACCAGAATTCGATGAAGGAACTGCAGGTCGACTATATCGACTACTATCTGCTGCATGCTGTGGGTGGCGGTATGGATGAGTTCAACGGCCGCTATGTCGACAACGGCATCATGGATTTCCTGATGAAGGAGCGTGAGGCAGGTCGCATCCGCAACCTCGGTTTCTCGTTCCACGGCCACAAAAGCGTGTTCGACGAGGTGATTGCCTTGCAAGACAAATACCATTGGGACTTCGTGCAGATCGAACTCAACTACCTCGACTGGGACTATGCCAACGAGATCAGCAAAAACAATGTCGATGCCAGCTATCTCTATGGCGAGCTTCAGAAGAAGGGCATCCCTGCTGTCGTGATGGAACCGCTGTTGGGCGGTCGTCTGGCCAATCTGCCCCAGTATCTGATGACCGAGCTGAAGCGCCATGCCCCGGAGAAGTCGGTCGCCTCGTGGGCTTTCCGCTATGCGGGTTCACATGAAGGCGTGCTTACTGTGCTGAGCGGCATGACCTATATGGAGCACCTCAAGGACAATCTCCTCTCTTATTGTCCGTTGGAGCCCCTATCTGAGAAGGAAATGCGCTACCTCGACGAAGAGATTGCCCAGAAGATCGTCAGTCTGGAGAATATCCCTTGCAACGACTGCAAATACTGCATGCCCTGTCCTTACGGCATCGATATTCCTGCCATTTTCGTACATTATAATAAATGCAAGAACGAAGGCTCGCTGCCGATGGGCATTGGCGACAAGGAATACCGGAAGCACCGCCGCCAGTATCTGATTTCGTTGGATCGTGCAGTGCCTCGCGACCGTCAGCCCGACCACTGCATCCAGTGCGGACAGTGCGAGCCCCATTGTCCGCAGAACATCCGCATCCCCCGTGAGCTCCGCAAGATCGACGATATGATCGAACAATTGAAGCGCGACCCCGAGGGCGTTGGCGAAGAGATAGGTTGAGCGACAACTACCTGGCGATGATCTTCGCCGTATGAACGGTGCCCTGCTTGTCGGTCACCTTCATCACATACACCCCATGCGCCTGAAGCGCACTGACTTGACGGCCGTCAGGTGTGAAGAACTCACGCCTGACGGCTTCTATCTGGTCGATATCCGTCACGGGCGCTTTAATAGCAGTAGGATCTCCGGTAATAGCCACGCCAAAACGCTGTGTGAAGGTGGTTTCGCCATCATTGACAGTAACCGGCACGTAGGCGACACCACCCTGCGAGGCAGCGGCTATGTGAAGCACACCCCCAGCAACCGTAGCCGTAAAGAGATGGCTGCCCCCAGCCCCGATGGTGTACGTAGGTGTCACCACTTCGCCATTCTGCCCATAGAAACCTGCAAAGTAAGGTTTCAGGTCGAGCGTCGCTTCGCCATTGGGCACGACAACCAGACAAGGATGCGCCATCAGTTCCAGATAGTCCTCCAGCACCGTCCATCCGTCACCATCAGGATCATCGTTCTGATTGGCGCTATTGGCATCACTGCCGATGAGACGTTCATACCAGTCGGGCATGCCGTCCTGATCGGTATCCCAATTGCTATCACGCTTTTCCTCCGGATATACCTCCCAACCCTTGCCGTCGGCATGCTCAGTGATGTCAGCCTCAGTGTCTATCTCACCCTTGATCTTCGACTTCGACCCAACATAGGTATAGGTGCCGTCGAGCGTCTCGCGGATGTTACGGATATGATGTTCGTCGCGCATGGGCATCGTGGCACCTGCATAGCTGGTCACAATCTTCATGGCATCCTTGGCCGTATGGATAGTGGCATAGCTCTCAAACAGGGGCTCGTTCACGCGATACTGATAGGTGGTGGGGATATTACCCGTAGCGTTATAGGTATTATTGACGGCATCCTGTGTCAGAGAGTGGTTTTTGTTCTCACGGATGTTGCCCTTGATATAGGCCTGGTCGATGCCGTCGGGGGCGATGGCATCCTCGAAATCCTGGGTAAAGAGGATGGTTTTGCGGGTGTCGGCACCCATCTTATAGTAGTTGTTCACGAAGTTCACAGCGTGGCAGTTGCCATCTGTAGTGCGGTTGTGCCAGTTGTAAACCACGTTGTTAAACAGGTCGAGGCCGCCTATGGGACGGTTGTTGCCGTCCATACCGCCACCCATGCTCCAGTTGCGGCCTTCGCAGTTCACCAGCAGGTTGTGATGCCACGAGCCGATACGCCCGTCGATGGTAGCCGCATAGCCGTGATTGGTGCCGTCGGCATAATTCTTATGACCGGCGATACCCAGTGCCTCTGAGATGACACTATACTGGAAAGAGATATTCAAAGCCCCACGTCCGCTCACCGTCTCGTCCGTACCCCAGGCAGCGGTGCAATGGTCCACAATGGCGTGGTCGGCACCTGACATACCCATCGCATTGCCCGTATTCTCGCCATACACGCCTAAGCCGCGCTTGAAACGGATATGTCGGCAAATAACGTCCGAACCGACGTTGATGTTCGAGGCCTTGATGCAGATGCCCTTGCCGGGTGCCGTCTGTCCAGCGATGGTTGCGTAAGGCTTGATGAAGTTCGCCTCGAAGTCGAGTTCAATAATGCCACTCACGTCGAACACGATGTAGCGGGGTTCGTTCATCTCCGTCAGGCCATAGAGCAGTGTGCCAGGCTCCTTGCCCCCACTGAGGCTCGTTACGTGGTACACCTTGCCCCCTCGCCCACCGATGGCATAGCGGCCGTAGCCCTCTGCCTCGGGGAAGGCCAGTTTACAGGGCTGACAGGTCCAAGCATTTCCCTTGTGGATATTGCCCGAGGCATCCACCTCATCCACGCGCCACCAGTAACGCTGCATCGACGAGAGACCGCTCTTCGTGTACTGTGCAGCCTCACCTTCGTATTCGTAGGTCTCTGACGCCACCACCGCAGCTGAGTCGGTACCCAGCACCAGTTTGTGACTCACAGCGCCTGTTGCTGCCACCCACGAGAACTGAATGGTGCCGTCTTCTGTGCCTGCATGGAAATCATGGTTGGCAGGCTGCGGATCGGTAGCCGTCATCTCAGCCACATCAAACTCCAAGCCGTTGAGCATCGCACGGGTATTGGTATAGGTCTTACCTGCCTCTGGCACAGTGGTATAGGCAATCACTACCGGCTGGCCCTCCGTCACGTTGAAGGTAATAAACGACGAGCCTGCCTCGATGGTGCTCCGTGCAGCCGAAGTAAACGGCTGTCCCGTTGCCACTACCGTCCCATCGACACTGACGTCGATCAACGGCTGCACCTGGTTCTTGTCCGAGTTGTTATGATAGGCCCTCAGGCTGTGCCTGCCTGGCGTCATGCCTGTAATGGTCAATATGAGCGAGGTACTCTGATCCTTTATTTCCGTCAGGTTGCCGCCAACGATGTTGGTTGCCAGCACCTCGTCGGCAATCATCCTCAGGCCGTTGGTCTCCACATCGGTCTTGCTCCAGTTGCTACCCACGTCTGAAGCAGCACCACCGGCTGTGATCCTGATGGTCATGCCGTTGTCGAAAGTCTTAGTGTCGCTCTGGGCACGGGGCACAGCCCACGAGATATAGTTGATTTCCGTATCCTTACCTGGAGCTGTCTTGCCAGGCAGGTCGAAGTCAATGTTCTGTGCGGTAGCGCTCAGAACTGCCGATAATACTAGAAATAGAAACGGAGTCCGCATAACAGATCTGTCTTTTGGATGCCATAGAATTCGTCTTTGTTTCCCCTATAGCCATCAGGTTCTTTGAGACCCATGGAAAAGGCACTTAACTTAATGCCTAAGGCAATGTTCTTTGAGAACATATATTCCAGGTTCAAGGCACTTCTCACTGCAAAGCCGCCTTCACTATACGACAATCTCCCACTTGATTCCTTGTAGTTGCCATAGCCCAGGCTCAGCGTTGCGTCATAGCGCCATTTCTCACCGAATTTCACACTCACCCCTACGTTCGGACCGATATAAAGCAGATCCAGGTCGAAACCTTCATCAAACGAGGTATGAAAGTAGTTGAGCTCGGCTCCCACACCAAACAATTTCCAGTAGTGCTGATAGCCAAGATCGGCAGAAAGGCCTCCTTTATTCTTGTATTCTCGCCAATCAATGCAAATCTTGGAAGTAACGATTCCGTAGCCGATGTTTGCACTGAATATGTTCTTGGGATTATTGACAGCACGCTTATGACGATTGATCTGGTCTCTTGCCATATTGGCCAGTTCGGTATCTTGATTCAGCTCTGCTTTCTGAATGGCACTAACGGCATCGATGGAAACTAAAGAATCTGGCAACAGAAGCATACTGCCCCAGATGCGATGACAAGTTGAAGTCCAAGCGCTTGGCTCCTTGTGTTGGTCAATGCGTAGGGCATTGCCGCCACTCTCTGCCGTTTTTCTTACTGCCAACGAAAGCATGTTTCCATAGAGGCAATCGTAGGTTGGCGTTAAACCGCCGTCAGTCACTCTCACCGTGCCAATGACCTTGGCTTCAGCTGGCACCGGTTCTCCCAATTCATATACCATCACCGAGTCAGCCTGCCGTGCAGGATATTGTTCTGTTAATTCTGCTATCACTCTCGGAGCTGTCTGACAGCCCGTCAAGAGGGATGCCACAGCCATTACTATTATCTTCTTCATACGCATTGAGTCTATTATTTTTTCCATTCGAGCTGCAAAGTTATACTTTATTCCTAAATATATAATGCAGAAGTAGCCAAAATACTGCATGAAGAATCCATTATTTAACATAGTTTAAAAGGGAACGAATACTTTTTGTCCGTTTACGATGTTCAATCCCTTCTGCAACGAATGGAGTCGCTGGCCTTGGAGGTTGAAGATCATGCTTCTTACCTCTGACCTCTTATTTCTGACCTCTTCTATTCCTGTGGCCTGTGCATTGAATTCGCCTGTGAACGACTCATCGCTATTCTCCACAATGATTGTATAACGGCCTTTTGCGAAAGCAGAGATGTCGATGTTGAGGCCCACGATGCTACCAGCGTTAACGGATTTCTCGTAGACGACTTTGCCCGTTTCGTCAGTGATGCGTACCAGATAGGCAGCATCGAGCGGGTCGAGATTAATGCCCAAACGCAGGTCGTTGTATTCACCATATAGTGACAGTTCTTCCCCACTCCTCATCCGTGTTCTGGGCTTTATTTTGATCGTATGGGTAAAATCGATGCGTTTTCGGGCATTCATCTCCTCTGGAGTGGCTCCATCCTCGTAATCGTCGTTGAGGTAGATGACCTCATCACCAACGGTACATGACATAAGGAACCATGCAGCATCTTCTTGTTCTTGTTCTTGTCCATGTCCATAATAGACATTTATTGTTGGGCCGTCAATACCTCCGACACCTTCCAACCAAATGGTGTAGTAGGCCATGTGGTTTGCTATATATCGATAAACGCCCTTAAAGCCTTCAATACCCCCAGTTTGCTTCGGCCCAATTATATAACGTTGATTAAAAATCAGTAGGGTGTCATTCGCATTGGCGGAGAAGTCGTACATCAACTTAAACTGTTTGTCTGTTGCGTTGTAATAATACACTTTCTTGTCTTCTTCATACCATGCTCCCACATAGCCTTGTGAGTGCTCCTGTGAAATATAATTAGATTCTGCATAATCTGGGTTGACATACTGCTGGTGCATCATCTGCTTGCAGGTTTTCCCGTCGATGAGAGTATCACCATCGAAATAGTAGTACTCTACCAGCTGCACAGGATTACCAGAGGTGATAGCTCCTACCTTCCAAACCTTACCCTCTTCGACGAATGGGCGATAAGCTATCCGTGGCGCCTTGTTGATGACATGATGCTCCTCTCCATGATTATCTACCACGATGTAGCTTAAGTTCGGGTCGAAGCCTGGGACATAGAAGTCTGTCTGATGGAGGGCCATACAATCAGCAAGAGGTTCCACTTCTTGTATTTTGAATTCAATCTTGTGAACCAACGGATCATCAGTATTTCTCTCATTGAAATAGGCATAGTTGTTAGGCCCGCATTGGGTGAATACCTCTCCAAAGACATGCAGGCGGTCGCCTTCCAATTCATAGGTAAGGTGATGCCGTCCCCATTCATCTTTCTCTTTACTTTCTGCACCCGTAGGTAGGTTGCAGCCATGAACTTGCCTGTTCCATGTATCACAGAATGAGAATGGCAGGTAAGGGTAATTATCATCGTAGTTCTCCACGTATGCCAAATAATTCCAACACGTGCTAGGTAGTACAACATCACGGAGGTTTCCTAAAGGCCCTTCAAGAGAGCCGACACCCTCTATCCATATCTTTTGAAGGGACTCGTCATCTGTACGGCATACTGTCCATTTTTTCAAATAACGGTGTCGTATGATCATACTATCTGCTTCTTCATCGTAGTCGTAGCGGAAAGCCTCAGGTCCTTCAAGATAATCGCTAACGGATAGCACTTTATATGTCACCTCCTTCTGCTCGTCATACGAATAGGTTTCGTATGTGTCACCAGCCTTCAAAGAATAGTCGAACATCAGATGCTCCTCTTGCATATCAGAGTCAAAGATGTAAACTTTGCGTTCTTCCTCACGCAGAAGTCCAAAATCATTAATCTTAGTCAAATAATCCTCAATCCGATTCATTCTGACATATGTCTTTCCTGCCTTTTCCACTTTTTCTCTCACCAACCTGTACTCGTCATGATGACAACCCGACTCGGCATTTGAACGAATTACATGCCAACTCTTCCATCCATTCTCCTTTAC
>JAFZCU010000084.1 GCA_017556145.1 Prevotella sp.
AACTTGTCAAGTTGGCCAACACGCCCTGCGACTCTCCTGTATTAAAGACAGCATTTCTCTTTGCCTGTCTGACAGGACTACGAAAGAGCGACATCAAGCAGCTCACATGGGAGAACATACAGCCATATGGTGACGGAGGCATGTATGTAACTTTGCGAATGCAGAAGACCAAGGAACTGGTGAACAACCCCATCAGTGACGAGGCATTGGAACTGATAGGTGAGCGTGGAACTGGTATCATATTTACAGGCTTCACCGATAAACTGACTCAGACACCCTTGAAGAACTGGCTGAAAGCCGCTGGCATCACCAAGAAGATCTCATTTCATTGTAGCCGCCATACATTCGGTTCTTTACAGGTAGATGCTGGTACGAGCGTCTATACTGTTCAGCACATGTTGGGACACAAGAACGTCTCGACCACTCAAATCTATGCGAACATGGCAGACGAGAGCAAGCGCGAGTCGGTAAACCGTATCACCCTTAGACCTGTGAAGACGGTGCAACTAAAAGTCGTGGGACAATAACGACCCACATCTGTTCTATCGGACACCTATAATATATATATGTCATTTTTGGGGAGGGGCATTGCTTCTCCCTATTTCTTTCCCTTTCATTATTATCCTTCAACACTTTATAGTATGATTATTGGTTCTAAAATCATACTCGATAGTACCAATTTCTAAACTAATGTAAAAACGGAGTTGATTTTTGAGAAGAAATTGAGCTGTCGGGAATAATCGGAGTAACTTTGCGTCGGAAATCGCTCAGTCGAGTTATGGCTGACACCGACAATTCCATCAAGTATGAATCAATAAATTAGAAAGGAACAATAAATGAGTAGTGTAAAATGTAAGACAGGAAACATGGCAGTGAGAGACTACTGCCTGTTGTGGGGATGCCCCGGTTTGGTCATCCTTACCATTTCCCTTTTTGTGTCGTTGAAGGTGGGCAATGATTTTGGGCAAGACAACTTTGCCAAGTTCGTAACCTTTGTTATATCCAACGGATTGTTGGGAACGATCTATTATCTGTTCCAATCCGTGTTGATCGAGGTGCCACTTAAATTGCAGAAAAGGCAAAGGAAAGAAACCATGCTACTGAGCGGCCAGGAAGCGGAAGTGATAACAGAAGATTCATCGGGTAATGTTAGCATTGAACAAGTCCAAGAATGTTTGGCAGAAGAACAATATCAAACCGAAGTTCTACAAGAATCCTTATCAGAGGAACCGCAAGAACCAACCATAGAGGCTCCCGATATGACAGAGGAAATAGAGCAGCCAGACCTATATGCCCTACGATGCAAGGAGTTTCAGCGTGAGCAGGAACAGAGACGGCAGGACACCATCGCTGCCATCATGGAATATGTGACCCATACCATGTCACCATACATCTATGATAATGGAGAGTTGGAAAAACTATGTGATGCAATCAGGATGTGGGCCGATGACTGGCGGCATATACCTGTACCCATCAGGCTGAAGTCCACTCTGACCACCCTTGACCTGCGGCACTTTGTCTGGAACATAGCCGAGAGGTTGGGCAGCAAGAAAGACTATACGGGCGAAGTACGCGCCATCTTTATCAAAAGGATGTTTCCCAGTGTGATGAAGGACATAGAACTTGACAGCATCCGCAACTTCAAGTTCCAGCCCGACACTGGCAGCATCATGATAGACGAGCCGGACAGAGGTGACTATCACTTCCATTATGAGTAGTTCCTGAATCGCCGGGCAACTCCCATTCTTCTTCCCCTTCTATACTTGTCCCATTCTTCATTAGTGGGCGAAAGCTGATGTTATCGCATCGGTTTTCGCCCATTATCTGATTTGTAATCTTCTATCGGTCTTGATGCACACTCTATTTCAGCCTTTTCCTCTATCATTTTCCTCTCGAAGCCCACATTTTCCTCAATTATTTCATACTGATTTGATTATTCGTGGATTATCGTGAATAATCGGAATCAGCATGGCATCATTGAGTTCCTTTGCAGCCGAATCACCAAAATTGTGATAAGTTATGCAAAACGAAAATTTGACATTCAACGACCTCCCGCAGGTCGTCGCCCAGCTTCGGGATGAGGTGATGGGCATGAAAGCCATGCTGTCAAGACAGCAGGCAGAGAGTAGTAAACCTGTAAAGGAAAACCGTCACAAGCCAATGACTGTGGAGGAGGCCATCGAGTACACGCACATCCCCAAGGGTACGATGTACATGAAGCTGGAGGATGGCACCATTCCTGCCACCAAGCCAGGAAGAAGATGGATCCTGTATCAGGACGAACTTGACAAGTGGCTGGAGACGATGCGACGCAATGCCGTACCGCTGACGGCTGACGAGGAGAACGAGGCCATCCTTGCCTCGCACAAACGTAAGCCGGACAAACATGACTGGCAGAACGAAGCCGAAAACACTCCGACGTAACCTTGTTTTCAAATCCAATTCAAATCAAGTTCAAACAATTTACTAACAACGGTTGAGGGCTGACCAATGCCAGTCCTCACCACAAACAAAAAGAAACAATGAATCACAAAGTTGTAAAGTATGGAATCCTGCTGACCAGAGAGCAGCTTGATTTCCTCAAAGATGACAACCAAGGCTTCCACCGCATGAAAGCCTTTGACACGTTTCTCTCTTTGGCGGCAATAGAGCCATTCCGTTATGAGAAGAAGAACTTCTCAGCTGACCTTGAAATCGGGCAATTTGCCATATCGAAAGTGGAACTCGCCGAACTTTGGCATTGTGACCGCAAAACCGCACAGAAGATGATAGACCTCTTCAACGAGGTGAGGATTCTCACATCCGCCAGCAACAACCGCACGACCATCCACACTATCCACTGTCTGGCATTCTGGTTCGTGGACGGGCAGGATGCCCCCATCAGGAATCCGCATTATCAGCGTAATCCAGTCACTCAAAAACTGGCTGTCCAAGGTAATGCCAGCCTAACCTTTTCTAATGATAATGGCAACAGCCATCCTCAATCGCTTACCTCCAATAATCCCGTTTCATCTTTGGCTGATGCCAACAACGATGAAAGGGAAAAGAATATGTTACCTCCATACGGAGAGGATGGACAGCTGCCAGAGGACTACTTGGAGCAACTTGACGGACAATATGCCAACCTGCCGCCAGAAACCGATGAGCCATATATCACTTCTGATGATGCCAAGTCAGGCAACACTCCTTCCAAGCCCAACAATCAAGAGGGCATCCATATTGATGAAGGCTCAACCGCACTACCAGCCTCGCCAATCCCAAATACGGCAGCTGCGGACACATTAGACTCTACCGAAAGCCATCAATATGGCAGCGACTGACAGCAGACAAAAGCCACGGACAAGCCCAAGAAAGTGTGTTTTTTTCTGAGGTCTAAACAAGAAGTCCCAATGTCTGACAGATTTGCTCCGCTACACTGTCCTTCCACTGGGTTCTTGCGCCGCTCGCAAGCTCGCACCGGGCTGTCCAAGGTTTTTACTTCAATCTATCAATAGCAATACATTTATAACCCAAATAAGAATAATCGAAAACAATATGACTAAGACAAAAACAAAGACCTCAGAAAAGAGGCAGAACAAGGGATACCACATCGATGTCCGCTTCACGGAAGAAGAATACAAACAGATTGTAGCCAATGCTGCCATATGCGGTATGCCCAAGAGTCTGTATGTCCATAACACCGTCCTTGGGCACCTGCCAAAACAGTTGATGACTGACGGACAGGAGGAAGCATTGAAGAGTCTCTCAGCCGCAAGGTCGGAACTTGTCGGAATCCGAAACGCCCTTCACGGACTACCGCAGGAGGTGAGGAAACGCTACTTCAAAAACGAGCGTTTCATGGAAGCATGGATTGAGGGTATCAACTACCTTATCCGGCAATGGGATGTGATTAGAGAGAAATTCATGGGATAACGAATTAAACAGGATAACTATGGTAGCAACAGCAAGACCAATAGAGCATGGTCAGGCCATGACCAATTATGCAACGAAAGACTTCCGTGCCGACATCGTGAAAGTGAACCTCCTGACAGAGGATTTGCCCCCGATGGGCATGTGGGACGAGATGGTGCTTCACATGAACCGATTCAAGCAGAAGTTCGCACGGAAGCCCATTGACAAGACGTCCATACGCATCGAAGTTTCCCCATCCATGAACGAGAGTGACGGATGGACGCTCGATGACTGGCGACGGTTTACGGATGATTTTGTCAATGAACTCGACCAGGTGACCAAGACTCCAGATGGCAAACACAAGAATCTTGCCAGGACGAACATCAAGAACTCGCAGTATTTCGCAGCCCTTCACTATGATGCCAAGTCAGGGATTCCCCACCTGCATCTGGTGGTGAACCGCATCGACAAGGACGGCAACATCAATGACTGTCATTTTATTGGAGAAAGAACCGTGGCAGCTGCCCATGCCATCAATCAACGCCACGGCTGGAAAGACCCGATGGAGATACGGGAGGAACATCTGAGACAGATAACCGATGACTGCTATGACATACTGAGACAGATGCCAGTCTTCTCTTGGCAGAGTTATGAGACTCATCTAAGACAACGAGGTTATAAGGTCAAGTTACAGCGTGACAAGGAGAACGCAGTTAGGGGCTATTCCATCAAGATGGGCAACTCCTCTTATAAGTCCTCGGAACTCGGAACAGGCAGGAAACTGATGCCGTCGCAAATAGAAACGACATGGCGAAGTCTGCATCCTGCTCAGAAGCCTACAGCTGTACAAGTACAGAAACCAACGGACAGCAAAAAACCGATTGCCAAAAGTATGTCAACAGTACGGACTTCATCACCACAAGCCAAGCCTACCGCACCATCTACTGATTATAAACAAGTATTCCTCATTGATGGCGAACAGAAGCTGCTTAGCATCCCTGAAAGAGTTTATAAGGAACTTGACAGCAATATTGTGGTTCCAGATAACAGCGATGCCACACATGAGGATGTTCTGAAAGTAGCCATGCTATTGTTCCTTAACTACGTTGATGCCGCTACTGCTATGTCCGAATCCTATGGAGGAGGCGGTGGAACCGGCACAGGCTGGGGAAAGGACAAGGACGAGGATGAATTGGAAAGGGCCAGACGCTGTGCTATGAAAGCCAATTGGCTCTGTAAGCCAATGGCAAGAAAATGGAAACGAGGTAAGTAATACAAACAGATTATCAATACGAATAACACCAGTAATATGTCGCAAAAAGGAAAATACAATGACCTCATGTCTGCCATCAAGGAAGATGAGGAAAAGAAAGAAGAACTAAACCGTGTCGATGCCACCTTGGAGCAGATCAGGGAGGCACTTACTATTTTGCAGAAATTGCTTGAAGCAATCAAGGAGGCGAAAGAAAGTAGTGTAACGACACAGAAGGGGCTTGATGCCGCAACAAAAAGCGCGGACAATGCCATCAGTGGTATCTGTTCCGCTATCGTGAAGGCAGAAAACACTCCAATCAAAGCCAAACTTGATGACGAGAGCCTGAAACAGCTCCATGGCAATCATGTCCAATGGCTGGGGCAAGAGAAAAAGACACTTGACGACCATCACAGGCAGCAGGAAGAGAGTTGGCAGAAGCATAGCCAACGACTTACTGACATTGTGAAGAATAACGAGGGCGTCTGGATTTCAACAAAACTGTTCTACATCGTTGGCTCCCTTTCCCTCCTGTCAATCATAACGATTGTGATGGAATTTGCTTTCTATGTGTATTTCCACTGGCTATAGTACAATCAAGTATCATACGAAAAAACTGGTCGTAATACCGGATGGCGAACATTTGAGAATGACGTTAGCCCAATAATCGCCGTAACTGAAACGGGCATAACCCACATTGTTATCGAGTGTATCGGGTTGCTCGATGAAGAACGACGGGTATCTGACTGTGAATCCGAAATCCAGGTCTTGATAGGTCAGCATCGTGGCCTCATTGAGTTTTCGGGCGAAGAGTTTTTCATCTGTCCTCTCGTTGCCGAAAGAACAGATGAAGTCTATACTAGCCATCAGAACGATTATTGCAATGATGATGTAGGTGGCTTTTCGCATATAGTTCAGAGTCGCTTCATTTCCTTTTCGTCTGCCGTCTTGCCCTTGTAGCGGCTCTTCTTCGGGTTGAAGGTGTAGGAGACTGTGAGCATTACGCGGCGGGTATCGGCATCGGAGTCTTTGTAGAGATGTACGTCCTTGACGTTCATCCACCAGCTTTGGTTGCGGGTGTGGAAGATGTCGTTGGCTGCGAGGGCTATCTGCAAGCGCTTCTGCATGAAGTAGCGACGCACGGAGAGGTCGATGCCCCACTGCGAGCGCATTTCGTTAGTCATTGTATGGCCGCGAGTGGAGCCTGTCACGTCGAAGGTCATCATCCAGTCTTTTGATGGCGTGAAGATGTTCTTCAGCATGTAGCGGAAGATAGGCTTGTTGTACTTCTCGCCGTAGAGCGTGAGCCATTGCTGGTCGAATCCGACGGTGAAGTTGGGCTTCCAGAATTTAACTACGGGGGCGTAAGACAGATAGGCATTCAGATTGTTGATGTCGGCCTGGCGGGGGCTGAACACAAGCAAGGGCTTCACGTCGGAATAATGCTCCTTGGTATAGACGTAGGAATCGGCCAAATGGCTGTATGTCAGCTCCAGCGTCAGGTCTTTCCACCCGAAGAGATAGGTCAGTTCATCGGTCTTGCAGTCGGTCAGCGTCGGATTGCCGCCTTCCACCTCGTAAGGGCCTACGTACAATAACGAACTGCGCAACTGCTTGTAAGGAGGACGGGTGATTGAGTGTGAATAGTCAAGTGACATGAAAGTGGTCTCGTCGAAATTATACGATAGTGACAGATTGGGCGACAGGCTGTTGTCTGTATGGCTCACTTCGTCATCGCGAATGCCGTCACGCTTATAGTCGAACTTGACATATTCCCAACGCAATCCCAACTGAAGCGACAGGGCATCCCAATCCTTTGAGTAGGTGGCAAAGGCAGCGTAGTTGTGTTGGCGACTCTCGTTCTGTGTTGACGGGATATAACTGCCGACGGCCTCGTTTTGCATCGTATATCGCTGGTTGTTGTAAGTGTAGCTGTCCTCAGTACCCACGTTCAGCTTGCCCGTAGCAAACGGGAACTCATAGTAGAGCTTGCCAGCCCACAGGTCTGAGTTCATGCCCGTCTGCGAGGGTACGATTTCATTGCCGATGCCACTGGCAAAGATGGTCTGCGTCAGGTTGTCGTCAGTGTACCACGTGTGCATATAGTTCCCGTCGAAATGCAGCAAGGAGCCGTTCTTGAAAGCGTTGTCATAGTAGGCCGATACCAAATGCCGCTCGGACTTTGAATCAATGTCAATGAGTTTGCCGATGCTCTCTGTGGCTACACCCATTATATTATCATCCTCGGTGCCACGGCTCTTGAAATGCGTGGGCGAATTGGTGTACTGGTAGTAGGCACCCAGCGACTGCCCGCCATCGTTCCAGTTAAAGCCACCCTTGGCAGTGGTAGTAGAAAGCTTGTTTCGCTTCGTGGCAGTATTTACGAGTTGGTTTTGTTGGTTGTTGAACAGGAAATCGGTTGTGCTCGTGTCGTAGTTCTTTCGCCCGCCATTATTATACATTGCCTGCCCGAACAACTGCCAGTGCGTCCAGTTGTAGCTCAGGTCGGCCATTGCCGTTTCCTCCCAGATGCGCTTGGCTGTGGTCTGCGAGGTCAGTTTGCCGCTCAGTCCTTTGATGAACGGCTGCTTGGTTTGAATCTTGATGACCGCCTTCACGTCGGAACTGTATTCTGCTCCAGGCGAGGTGATAATCTGAATATTCTTGATGTTCTCACTGCGGAGCATCTGTAGTTCGCTTTCATCACGCACAGGGCGGTTGTCGATGAACACCTGCGGCTTGCCTTTGCCTACAATGCTGATTTCGTCACCGTCCATATTGATG
>JAFZCU010000085.1 GCA_017556145.1 Prevotella sp.
AACGACCTCATACTGTGCCAGTTCTGCTGGCTTATTCTCTGCGCCATGACGACGTACAATGCCTGCCACCTCAAAGTCGGGTTCGGTTTCTAATGCCTCAAGGGCGTACTTTCCAATGTTGCCGTAACCTACGACGGCTGCTCTGATTTTCTTCATAAAGCAAGTCAAATGTTGGTTGAATCAATTTTTCGGTTGCAAAATTACACTTTTTCTTTTAAATACGTGACGTTTTGATAGAAAAATTTTCATTTTGCTTTCAAATACTTAGCAAGGGGCGACTGTATGTCGCGCAAACCTTTGGCTACACTACGGGCATTCATCTGGGCACCGAGCAGCGAGGTATGGGTGTGATCGTGGTTGAAGTATTTCGAAGCCTTTTGTTTGCTTTTGGTTCCATCCTTTGACGCAAACTTCTTGTCGAGGAAGTCGGCAGAGATGTTGTGGACATCGACGAACCCGACACCCGTCTGCTCCACCACCTCGCGATACCACTTGCCGTATGTGTTGTTGCGACGTTCAATCTTACCATTAGGCCACTCGTTGCGAGGCGTGAGGGAGAGCAGGATGGGGGTAGCGCCCTTTTCGCGACAGTCGTCGATGAACTTGCGGAGATACCAGCCAAAAGAGTAGGCCACCTCATAGCTGCCGTCGGCTTCCATCTGGTAGACGTGACAGGTGTCAGCAGTACCAGGGATGACGCCACGCCCTTTCTTGTCGTTAATGGGGCAGATATCGTTGTGTCCGAACTGAAGCAACACGAAGTCGCCAGGCTGCAGGGCATTGTAGACTTTTTCCCAACGGCCTTCGCGCAGATAGGTCTTCGTGGAACGGCCTGCCATCGCCACATTCTCCCAGACAATCTTATCGGCATCGAAGATGAGACCTGCCTGCGAACCCCATCCCCACATGCCGTCTGGGTCCTTATCGTTGTTCCTGACGGTAGAATCGCCCGTAATGAATACCATGGGCTTACCCTTTTCACGCTTCTGGCCGTAGGCTTGTAACGGCACATTGAGCATCATGGCCTGCAAAGGTTTGAGCTGTGGATTTACGGAATAGAAGATTCCCTCAGCTGCTGAGCGCGCATTGAGCTCAGCCCCAAAGGCAGAGGTATGGATATGGTCGCCGAAGAAATGATACTGTTCTTTCCAACGGCTGAACTGGTCAATCTTAGCACCGGATATCTCATTGAGGTCGACAAAGGGCACACCTTCGATGGCAGCGATATAAGCGGCCCACTGCGTTTGCGGCTTACGTACAATCTTGCCTTTCTGGTCGTAAGCATCGCGGGGTGTGAGTGACATGAGGATAGGATTGGCTCCTTTGGCACGAATTTCGCTGATATACTTGCGAAGGTAGGTGCCATAGCTGTAGACAGTGTCGTTGACCTGTTTGCGTTGGTTGAAACCGACAATCATCGTATCGGGGTCGACACCGTCGATGACACCACGGGCTCGCTTCGCATCGAAGAAATCGGCATGGTCGTTATGGCCAATGCTCACGATGACCCAGTCGCCAGGCATCAGCACCTCACGAACGGCAGGCCATAGGTCTGTATAGAAGGTACGTGTGGACATGCCACCCAAGGCTTGGTTCTCTACGGAAATCTTGCGCCCGTCGAAATACTTGTTGAAGAAATAGCCCCAGCCCCACTGGCCGTTGTTGCCGTTGCCCAGGGTGCCGTTGCGCATGGTGCTGTTGCCTATCAGGAACAGGACGGGATTCGTGCCCTGGCGTGTGCTGCCTGGCTTAGGACGTGACATCAGGGCTTTCGCAATAGAGTCAGGGGTGTTGTCGATGACTTTCTCCTCGCCTGGGGTTGGCAGGTTGTCAAAGGTCTGCCCCATCGCCGCCAGAATCGAAAAACAAAAAACGAAATGAAAAAATAGAATTCTTTTCATACTTGTTTCTTAATAAATCACGGTTTCATGAATACGAAATAGACGGCACCGACGAGACAGAGGGCAGCTGCCGCATGATTCCAATGGAGCTCCTCATGCTGAAAGATAAAATTGGCGATGACAGCGAAGACCACCAGCGATATGCACTCCTGAATCACTTTGAGCTGGACGAGGTTGAAGGGACCACCGTTATCGACGAAGCCAATGCGATTGGCGGGAACCTGACAGCAATACTCGAAGAAGGCGATCATCCACGAGAAGGCGATGACGAGATAGAGGGGCCAGTTGGTAGAGATGCCTGACTGCTGCAGACGCAGGTGACCATACCAGGCGAAAGTCATGAATACATTGCTCAATATGAGCAGCAGAATCGTATAAATACCATTTGTCATGGGATTGGTAATTTTAAAAAACGGTGCAAAATTACTAATTTTTTCAGACAGAAGAACAAAAGAAACATAAAAAATCTGCTATTATGTTCTTATGTCTAAAAAAATGACTATCTTTGCAACCGAACGTAATCCTAAAGGCTTTAAATATGACGAGTAAACAACTACATTCTCTGTTGACAATCGCTGCAATGACGATGCTGACATTCAGCATGGCAGCCTGTGGCAATAAGACTGGCGAAAGTTCTTCGAATGGCGATTCGCTAACGGTTAGTACGACGCAAGCACCTACTGACCTGCAACATTCGCCTGAGTTTATCACCCTCCGAATTGATACGATCTATAAACTGCGAAACAATGAGAGCTGTTGTTCTCAGCGTTATTTGGCGCTTTACAATAAAGCCAGGCAGATTAGTGAGGAAGACGGAACGCTGTTTATCGACTCTGACCACTGGATAGCTGGTCAGGATATCGATGAGGAGTGGACCTATGAGCTGATGTCTATCAACAATATCACTGATTCGACGGCGCAGGCCACGATGAACATCCACAACTTCGGAGACCAGAAGGTAGTGCTCGATCTCGTGTTTGAGCGCGGCTCATGGTTTGTCGATAACTTCCATTTCTTCTTCGAGGGCTCTGATTACGATGGTGATGGTAACAGCATCCCTGGTTCTGAGGGGATGAAGGAGACAGACGAAGTGAAGGAAATGCAGAATTATATCCAGCAGATCTCTGATCGTGAAAGCCAGGAGTCTGAGGCAACCATCGATATTCCGAGAGGTCAGAGAAGTGTAGATGCGGCCATCAAGGCTGCCCGTAAGCGTATCGACGCAGCCACGAAAGACTGATCGAAGACAAAATAGCGTAAGAAGCAGCTCTTTTGTTGATATTTTCATTGCACAAATCGGCTAATCTGTGCACATTTTGGTCGATTTTGTGCATTTTATTTGGCTGTGTGGGTAAAAAGCAGTACCTTTGCGGCCGATTTCAAGAAATCGTCCGCGAGAACAGGCTTCGTCTCAGCAAAGAGCGAGCTCTCTGCATTCGACTTGCACTGTTCTTGTCAGCCGTTTTTTCGGAGATTATACATTATTAATAATATATTATGGCTTTAAAGATTGTTGTGCTGGCCAAGCAAGTGCCAGACACCCGAAACGTGGGTAAGGATGCAATGACTGCCGAAGGCACCGTGAATCGTGCAGCCCTACCCGCCATCTTCAATCCAGAAGATTTGAATGCCTTGGAGCAGGCCCTTCGCCTGAAGGAACAGAATCCGGGCTCTACAGTAGGAATCCTCACGATGGGTCCTCCACGTGCAGGTGAAATCATCCGTCAGGGACTTTATCGCGGCGCTGATACAGGTTGGTTGCTGACTGACCGTCTCTTCGCTGGTGCTGATACCCTTGCTACTTCTTATGCGCTGGCTACGGCCATCAAGAAGATTGGCGATGTAGACATCGTGATTGGTGGTCGTCAGGCTATCGATGGTGATACAGCTCAGGTAGGTCCTCAGGTGGCTCAGAAGTTAGGTCTCAATCAAGTGACCTATGCTGAGGAGGTACTGAGTGTAAAAGATGGCAAGGCTACTATCAAGCGTGTGATTAATGGTGGTGTTGAGACTGTTGAGGCTCCGCTACCCGTAGTGATTACTGTTAACGGAAGTGCTGCTCCCTGTCGTCCTCAGAACGCCAAGCTGGTGATGAAGTACAAGCGTGCTACCTGTCCGATGGAGCGTCCTGCAGAAGGTACGGCTTACGATAGCCTCTATGAGGAGCGTCCGTATCTTACACTGAACCAGTGGAGCGTGGCTGATGTCGATGGCGATGTGAACCAGTGCGGTCTGGCAGGTTCGCCTACCAAGGTGAAGGCCATCAAGAACATTGTGTTCCAGGCTAAGGAGTCGAAGACTTTGACGGCTTCTGATGCAGACATTGAGGGAATGATCAAAGAATTGTTGGAAGAGAAAATTATTGGCTAATATGTATTTCTGGAGCAGCGAAGGCCATCAAGCTCGCTTGAATGGCTGAGTCGCGACAGAAATCTATAATTCGAAGAATTATGAACAACGTATTTGTATATTGCGAGATAGAAGGCACTCTGGTACAGGAAGTATCTCAGGAGTTGCTGACAAAGGGTCGTAAATTGGCCAATACACTGGGTGTTGAACTCCACGCTATTGTGGCAGGTACTGATATCAAAGGAAAGGTGGAGGATCAGATTCTGCCCTTTGGTGTCGATAAGCTCTTTGTGTTCGACGCTAAGGACTTGTTCCCTTATACCTCTGCTCCCCACACGGATATTCTCGTGAACCTCTTCAAGGAGGAGCAGCCTCAGATCTGTCTGATGGGTGCCACTGTGATTGGTCGTGACCTCGGCCCTCGTGTTTCTTCATCGCTGACTTCAGGTCTGACAGCCGACTGTACAGAACTGGAGATTGGTCCTTACGAGGATAAGAAAGAGGGTAAGGTTTACGAGAATCTGCTTTATCAGATTCGTCCTGCCTTTGGTGGTAACATCGTGGCTACTATCGTGAACCCCGACCATCGTCCACAGATGGCTACTGTCCGCTCAGGCGTGATGCAGAAGGCTATCTATGAGGGTGCTTGCAAGAAGGAGGTCGTTTATCCTGAGGTCAGCAAGTATGTAAGCCCTGAGGCTTTCGTTGTGAAGGTGCTCGACCACCACGTAGAGGCTGCCAAACACAACCTGAAGGGAGCCCCCATTGTGGTGGCTGGTGGTTACGGTGTCGGCTCTAAGGAAGGCTTTGATCAGCTCTTCCAGCTCGCTAAAGTGCTTCATGGTGAGGTTGGTGGCAGCCGTGCTGCTGTGGATGCAGGATGGATTGACCACGACCGTCAGATTGGTCAGACGGGTGTTACCGTTCATCCGAAGGTGTATATCGCCTGCGGTATCTCTGGACAGATTCAGCACATCGCTGGTATGCAGGACTCTGGTATCATCATCAGCGTCAACTCTGACCCCGATGCGCCTATCAACCGCATCGCCGATTACGTGATTGTTGGCACTGTGGAAGAGGTTGTACCAAAGTTGATTAAGTATTATAAGCAGAATAGTAAGTAAATGAAAAAAATCTATTTGTATATTGCTGCTCTTGTCTTGATTCTTATCTATATCTACTTCATTGAGACACTTCCAAAAGGAACCATTTATTCATCCTTCGGTTCTGCCCTTGGCTACGTCTTGTTTGGTATGGTTGGCGCAAATCTTTGGAACGCAATAGAAAATAGAAAAAAGAAATAATTATGGCAAACTATTATAGCGATCATCCTGAGATCGGGTTCTACTTGAACCACCCCCTGATGGCTCGTATTGTTGAGCTGAAAGAAAAGGGTTTCGCTGATGCGAAAGAATATGACTACGCTCCCGTTGACCTGGGTGATGCCATCGAGAACTATAAGCAGATTCTCGACATCACAGGCGACGTGGCTGCCAATATCATCGAGCCTAACTCTGAGAGCGTTGACCTCGAAGGTCCGCACCTCGAGAATGGCCGTATGATCTATGCCTCTAAGACTTACGAGAACCTCGACGCCACCCGAAAGGCTGGTCTCTGGGGTGTTTCAATGCCTCGTCGTTACGGCGGTCTGAACCTGCCCAACGCTGTGTTCTCGATGCTGAGCGAGATGATTTCGGCTGCTGATGCCGGTTTCCAGAACATCTGGAGTCTCCAGAGCTGTATCGATACGCTCTATGAGTTCGGTTCTGAGGAGCAGCGCCAGAAGTATATCCCCCGCGTTTGTGCTGGTGAGGGCATGAGTATGGACCTCACAGAGCCTGATGCAGGTTCTGACCTGCAGCGCGTGATGCTGAAGGCTACCTTCGACGAGAAGGAGAACTGCTGGCGTCTGAATGGTGTGAAGCGCTTCATCACCAATGGTGATAGCGACATCCACCTCGTGCTGGCTCGGTCTGAGGAAGGCACCAAGGACGGACGTGGTCTGTCGATGTTCATCTACGACAAGCGCCAGGGTGGCGTGAATGTTCGTCATATT
>JAFZCU010000011.1 GCA_017556145.1 Prevotella sp.
CATGAATGCCCAGTGCATGTAAGTGCCAGCATAACCATCCTTGCCTTCGATAGCACCAGGAATTGGAATTGCTGTATGACACTGTGTGCCAGCCTTAGTAGCCTTATCGGCCTTAACCTTCATGACAAGCTTACCCTTGGTACCCTTTGCCAATGGCTTAGGAAGACCGATCAGGAACTGAGTATCCCAGTCGTTTGTGAGGACAGCATCAATCTGATTACCATTACCATCTGCCATCCAGTACTGATCGTTGTAGTTCTTGCCGGGCTCGAGGGCCTGAACAACGATAGCACCATCTTCAGCTGTAGGAGCAACATAGTTCTTGAAGTACTTCACAGAAAGCTGATCCTCTTTTGCAACACCCCAGTTCCAGAATACAATCTGATAGCCATCGATCAGTGTAGGCTCAGGGTCCGGAATATAACGCTGTACCTCAACGCGGATGTCATCGAAGAAGAATCTGTTGTGATTACCCGTTGCCAAGTTGAAAGCTACAGTATAACCGCCAATAACTGAACCCCAAGCGCCTGGAGAAGCTGTTTGCCAACCAGAGTCAAATTCCTCCCAGTCCTCAGTGAAATTAACATTGCCAATGGCCTGCCAATGAAGATATTCACCAGGAGCTTTGTGCATCTGTGTTCCAATTCCATTCTGTGGTTCATCAGCCCTGACTCTCATGGTCACACGGAACTTGTCGCCTTCGTTCAAAGCCTGGTCTGCACCAAACGTGATAAAGAACTGGCTGTCCCAAGGCATAAATTCATTGTTGTCATTAAGTGTGGCATTTCCTTCAGCACGAGCCTCTTCCTCACTACGAACCACAACTACTGCACAATGGTTCTTCGGAGTAACCTCATCCCACTTCAGCTTGGCGGGACCACTGTACTGTACACCATCACGCCACTCGTGAACAACGAAGCAGGAAGCATCAGTACCTTCGCAATTACCATTGACAACCAGACTACCCTCATCAAAATCATCGGGGCCCACAACAGGCTCTTCAGGAGCAATGATGCTGTCCTGGTTAGAACAGGAAGTGAAACTTGCGGCTGCTAACAGCATAGAGGCTGCTACCGCCCAAAAACAATTTTTCTGTTTCATACTTAAGATTTTAAATTGATAATAATATGATTTTTGTTACTTATTTACGCGTTCTTATATATTACATATATTCAGAGTGCAAAGATACGATTTGTTTCTCAAAGATACTTTGTATTTTGTATCATGAACTTTGTAAATTATACTTTTTTGTGGGATTTTAAGAAATATTTACACCATTTTCGCAAAAAAATGTAAAATAAGAAAACGTTATGGCCTCAACTCTTCAGGTGTTCACTACCTCGTTAATGAGAATTTCAACGAGAGTCCGAAGTCTCGGGTTGTGGTCGGATAGCTGCTGCTTGAGAGCAACGGAGTGTTCGTCTGCTGGTCATAATATGCCGAGAGAGTGAGCAGACGGCTGAGGGTGTAGTCAGCCATAAATGACAACTTGAAAGCAGAGTTACCATTTGAGGCCGAAGAAGTCCCGCTTGCAATGTCGCGTGTAATGGCTGCCTGTTGACGGAAAGAGATGTCGAGGCGCAGGTTCATATCGTGATTTACACTACTAGAGCGTCCTTTGTTCTGGGATGTTTGAGTGTCTGTCTGCTGATTCTTCGACTTACTCCGACTTTGCGCTTTCTTCACCTTTCGATTGCCTCCTGCACCAAATAGGTTGAAATCGCGAATTTTATAGCCTGCACCAAGCACAATGTCGTTTGAACGGGCTTCATTGATTTGTACACTCGTCATCGATAGGTTCAATACGCGGGTAGTACGATACTCCAATTTCGCTGTCAAGTCGTTCTGGAGTGTGGCATCCACACCAATCAATGGCGAAAAGGCCTCGTTGATGCTCACCGTTGAGATATTATACATCGATGAGGGTTGCAGCATGCCTGTTGCTTGGTCGGTAATAAAGCCAAGATCACCCATATACTCGCACCATGCACTGTAAGAAGCGTAAGAACCGATACTGAATACCGATTTATAACTATGGTTGATATTAAACGACTTGAAGTGATTGCTAAACCAAGTGAGTTTCGAAAGACCGTTGTAGCGTATAGTCCAGTTTGGCAACATATGTGTCAGGGCGGGGAAGAGGTCGAGTGAACCACCGCTGGATGTGTAGGCCGATAGAAACGCAGGTATCATCACATCAGCGCTGTAGGGATTTACGCCGGTGATGGTAGAATTGGCATAGACCGTTCCTGCCTCAGGATATTGTCCTGCCACACGTGCGGTATATTCTGGGAGTAGGCTGCAGAATTTGTCAAAGGTGGATGAATGATAGCCATTGTTAGCATCGCCCATACCTTCTAATGCACCTTTCAGAGAGATGGTGGTCATGTTGAATGAGCCGCTATGCGTCGTGGGCTTTCCCTCATACATATATTGAATTCGTTGTGCACGAGTGTCTGTACGAGAAACATTCAGGTCTATCTTCAGGTCGCGTATGGGTTCTAACGTGGCCCTCAGTTGCAGGTCACTGCTGCTGTTAATGGTGGCTGGATTGGCCACGCTATCATTATGCATAAGCCAGTCGTTGGCGAGGGCTTTGTCCAGATAGCTGTCGCTAATGGTACCGAATGCAAAGTCAAGACCAGGCGAGAGTCCGCCGGACGACCGTTGTCCGAAGGCATCGCCGATATTTGGCATAAAGCCAGGCAGATTCATGCTGTATTGGTTTCGATACGAGATATTGATACTACGCACCATCATCAGTAGATGGGCCGCGCTTTGGGCAGGCTTATACCACCATTTATTTTCTAATGACGGCTTTACCATTACAGAGAGTTTGATATTGATGGTATCCTTGCTCTTTATGAGGATCTTGTTCTCATCGATAATTTTGTATTTCAGATCATATGGCTTGCCATCCTTGGTCTTGGCGGTCACATACAGGCGCTTCGACTTCTTGTTATGGGCCACGGTGATGGTGGTATCGGGTTTCAGGGTAATCTCCCTCTGGTAAGAGTTCTTGGATGAAGATTGGGTTTTTGTAGCTTTGTCTGATTTATCAGCGTTCTCTGACTTGTCAGGTTTCTTTAATTTTGAGGATGTCGCAGATTGCTTGACGGGGGTTTTCTTTGGGATAGCTTTTTTGAACCGCTCGTTGGCCTTCTTCAGGAAGGGAAAGTGATTGTAGAGCGTCTCCATGTTCAGCGTTGCATTGATGTTCAGATTCCTACGGCTATTGACGATATTACCCAACGATGTGCCGTTTTCAAGTTCTGTTCCGCGAGTCCACGAGTAATTGGCATTATATGAAGCGTCGCTGTTGAGCCAATCGAAAAGAGGCAATTTGTTCAGCGGTAATTGATAAGAGATTGTGGTCTGCTGCTGGTAATCGAGTGGGGTTCCCAGGTTCTTGATGCTCTGCCACACAGAGTCCTTCCACGCATAGTAACTGTCAGCGTAGAGATCCTTGTTTACGGGGGTATAGGGTTCCTCAATCTGAGCGTGGGTGGCTGACTGGAAGTTAAAGCGCAGGTTCTTCGTGAAGTCCCATCGCAGCGAGAAGTCGCGGTTCCATAGGAATTGTTCATCGAAAATTACTGGAAGTTTCTGTCCACTCAGATCCTCAAGGTCGCGCTCCTGTAATTCATAATACTCACGACTGATTGTCGAGTTGAAGCTGATGCTTTGTGGCAGGTAGTTCAGTCCGATGGCCTTGGGAAAATTGAGCCACTTGGATTTGCCCTTTAGTTTTCCGAAAGGCTCCCAGGTCTTATACACGGGCGAATAGTTATAATTGAGTGCCCCTCGCCATTCGTCACGCTTTTCATAAACTGTCGTTTCACCTGAAGTGTAATGGTGGGCGTGACTGTAGCTGAACGAGAAGTTGCTTGGATCATAGGGCATCGGATGACGTTTAGTCTTCAATCCCCAGCGCACGTTGCTGAGCGAGAAGTTCGTATTGGTAGTCTTCGTCACTGCCAATGACTCAATACTGTCTCGTTCATGTTGGTCTGCAGCATCGAGGGCATCCTTCAGACGCATGTCGGAGTCGAGGGGATTATATCTCGGGCGTACCTCATCCTTTGTGACAGAGTAATAGAGCGGTGCCGACACCTGGGCCTTCTCTGGGAACAGTTTACCCAGTTCCAGCGAGGTGGTTACAGAGTATTGTTTTTGGGTGTCTGTATTTCGCTGCATAACGCTCTCTTCCAAACCACCGAAACCTTCGCCGATATAATGGCCTGTCAAATTTACAGATCCGAAATCTGAGAGTTGTATCTGCAGATTTCCAGAGGCAGCCCATCCGCCATCGTTGTTTGTCTCCATCAGCCGCAACTCGTTTACCCATACCTCACCCGATTTTATTTCGCCAGAGAGATTCCTTACACCAATCACCATCGTCTTCACTTCACCAAGTGTGGGATTGCCCATGATGCTCACCTTATTGTTAGGTCGTTTTTCATCATGTGCCGTAAACAGTTGATTATACGAGGCTACACCTTGAGCTTTCTGTATATTGCGCTCTTTTTTCACGGAGGTAAATATGCTAAGGTCGATGTCGAGCATATTGTCCTCTGGCCACACTTCCCTGCGGTCAGTTGTTGAGTAACGGCTATAGGTATTGCGGTCAGGTGTCAGTTTCAACGGTATCTCATATTCGTAGTAATTGCTCTTGTAGTCGCTACCCAGACGGATGAACACGGCTAATTGGTTATCTTTCAGTGCTGACTGGTCGGGCACCAGGTGGTTGGCATGCACAAACATCTGCATACGCTTATACTGACGCAAGTCGTAGTTGGAGTTCTTGTAAACGGCTTTCGATTCCTGCGGACTCAAGTTCTCCACAACGATGTTCAGGGCCTGCTCATTGTTCTCCACCAGCTGAGGCTGCGAGGGATCTGTTACTCGGCTGATGCCTGGTGGTAACACGTAGTTCACTGGTTGTTTGTCGTTGTTTTCCTCGATATTCACGGCACTCACCTTCACTGTTCCCGTCTCCACACTGCCTGAGAGGTTTTGCTTATAGATACGCCACTCACCACGAACCAAATCCAGACTGCCGAAACGTAGTACGATGGGGTTCTGGAAATTGGTTAAAAACATACGCATGAAGCGGATGCTGGAAAAGTCGGTGATCGAGCCTTCCTTCCGCTCGTATTCGGTTATGGGGATACGGAATTGGAACCAGTTGACACTGGTGGTGTCGCCATTGCGAAGCTTCACGCCGCTGGTACGCATGTCGGTAATGAAAGAGCCTGGTACGGCATTGCCGTTGCGGTAGGCATCGAGGATATCCGGACTGATATGCACACGATATTGGTAGTAACGCTCATACTCATTCAATGTGAAGTCCTGATTAATATCCTCAACATCGGGGCCCGTCTTATAACTGGTGTCATACGATTCCGTACGGTCATCGGTATCAGGCGAGTTGCCTTGGGGATTATTAATACGCTTGTAGCGTTCAAGGATACTCTTCTCTTCTTCGTCGAAATCGGAACCGCGATAGTAGTGGTAGTCATCGCCTGCTGGGTCGTTACGCCAGGCCTGGAGGATACTGTCATTGGTGACGATACCACCTGCCGCAATGGCATCGAGCCATTCCTTATAGGCACCGAATTCGCGTTCCTGCTCATCGTTCAGACCATTAAGGCCCACATCCTGCAAGGCTCTTGAACCCGTAGTGGTGGCGAAAGCGTAAGTCTGTGTGGCTTGCTGAGGAATACGTCCCCACTGGGTTGTGGTAAAAGAATTGGTACCATCGACAGGCATACCGCTCTCGTAGAATTTCTTACCATCACGGAGGATATCCTCACTCACCTCACCTAAGTTGAAGTAAAGGTCACCGCTATAATCTGAGGCATTGCCCTGCTCACGGATGTAAATATAGGGGTCGAGCATCCAGAACTCGATATACTCGATATTAGCCTGTTCAAAATCGGTGGTCTCCAATTTGCGCATCATACCGCCCCATTTCGTTTCCGGCTGTCGCAGGGTTCCGTTGCTGTTCAGGTCGAGGGTTAGGTTGTAGGGGCCACGCTCCTCTGGATAATAGGCCAAATTGAGCACAGAGAGCGTCGAAGTAGCACCGCTATAGGTAGACTGCTGACGATTGGGGTAGAGCTCTTTTACATAGACCTCTCTTACATAGTGATTGGATAGTTGTTCCAGATCGCTTTTGATATGACTGGGGGTGAGGGTAGAGGAATGGCGTGTGAAGATGGGGTCTACGTAATACCACGCTAGTAGTGCACGATTGTAGCCGCTGGTTACACCAGTCTTGTCTGATGATTCTCTGAACATTGTAGGTACACTGGATATGGTCCACATCTTCGGTTCACCCACAGGGATGTAGTTTTTAGTATTTTCAAAATCGTCGATGTATGAAGCGTTGTCCTGTGTGCCGCTGGCAGAGCCTGCTATCAGGTGGGCGAATTCGCCTGTAAAGGTGATGTGCGATGGCTCTTTCACATGCAAAAGCGGTATTTTGTTAAGCATGCTTGTCAGCCACTGGCTTTCTTGTTTCCAGTTCACGTTCAGGCCCCAGATGGTGTTCCGCAGTGGTTCCTCACCCATTGTGACCTTTGATATGAGTGCCTGTTCCGACAGGTGCATCAGCGTACCGCCAATCTGGAAATTCTTTGTAAACTCGTATTCCCAATTCAGTCCGAGCATTGTTTTCCGCTGCATACCATATTCTGTGTTCGATTCAAGAGACACGTTCACATTTGTGCCTGCGTCGATGATACTTTGGTTCAGAATGGTCACCTCACCTGCACTGTAGTCTACCGAGTAGTCAGAGCCTTCTTGTAACGTTACACCACCAGCTGTCACTACCACTGATCCTTGAGGCACATTATAGGCATCGAGCGAGATGACATTGGCATTGTGCCCTTTATATTGGCCCGTCATCACGAACTTGTTTTTCTCGGCAATCTGTTTAGCGACGGTTTTGGTAGAGTCGTAGAGCTCGCTGAACACATATCTGTTGGCATCAGCATCAGAAAGTCCCTTGGATATGAGCTGGTTGCGCAGATAGTCGCCGAATGGCTCCGCTGAGGGCAGAAATACGCGACCGTTGGTAATGGTGTAGCCCTCCACGAAGTCAAAATAGCCGTTGGGATGATTTTTGTTGTTATTGTCCAAACGGTCGCAGCCCAGAATCCTCAACAATGTAAGTTCTTTCACACGCTGGTCGGGGATATAGGTCAGATATACGCCTGCGGTATCGCTTTGGTATTTGATGTCGAGACGGAACTTAGTGCGCTCCACTGTCGAGGCAAGATAATATACGTTCTTCATCATTAGGTCCCAGTTGCCTTGTGAAGGATTATTCGACGTATTCTTCAGTGTCTTAACAAATAGGGCCTGGCCCGTCTGGGTGTTGTCGCTAGCAAACTCTCCCACTTGGTAAGTCTGTCCGCCTGCCGTAAACTCATAGGCCACAGCTAATACCTGATCGGTCTGCAGACTGGTTTTTAGTGAGATATAACCTAATGCTTTGTTCACGGTATATTCTGACGAGTTGAGAAGTTGTGCGCTTGCCAGTTTCTCATAATCTACACCGCCCTCGAAGTCTGGAATACCTGCCAATACGGTACTTGCCTGATCGATATCGCGGGCATCGGCATATTGGCTCACCATCATCTGATATTCGGTATTGGCCTGATTGCAGGGCACCGTCTTACCTGTCAGTGTCCAATAAGGATTGCTCACCTTTGTGTTCTCACCCAAGTCTGTCAGGGCGATGATGTTTCGGGTATTCGAGGTTGTACCTGTTTTGTTAGTGATCCACACCTCCACGCGATTAATCTCAATACCTGTAGTCAGGTTGGGTAGTGTCGACATAGCTTGGTCGTAATGCTCGCGGAAAAATTGTGAGAGGAAAAAGTGACGATTCTCCTCATAGTCAGCTGCATTTAGCTCATAGGCCGTTGTCTGTGTCCCGCCTTTTGCAGAAACGCTCTTTGTGGAAGATTTCTTCTGCGAGACCACCGTCTGCAATTTCAGTTTGCCGAACTGCATATCGGTTCGGATACCGAACAGACTCGAGGCACCTTTCACCAGCGAGTTGTTCGAGGGGAAACTCACATTCCCACCTTCCACTAGTTTGATAATCTCGTCTTCCTTGCCATCATACTTCAGCTTTATATTCTGCGTGTCGAAATCGAAGGTGGCATCGGTGTTGTAGTTCAGGTTCATGTTGACCTTGTCGCCCACCTTGCCGTTCACGTTCAGGTTGATCTTCTCGTCGAAGTCAAAGCTGGTGGTCTTGCGGTTACGGATGGGCAGCGAGGGATTGTCGATATCTTTCATCGTGGTACCCAACTTCAATTCTGCCGTTCCCTGGGTTTTGATTCGCACACCACCTGGGCCGAAAATCTTCTCGGCAGGACCTAAGTCGAAATGCATGTCTGCAAACGAGAACTTATCCTTGCCCTCGGTGGTCACGTTCTGCACGTCTTTTTGGCGGAAGAAATCATAGAGGGCACGTTTCTCGCTCCATTTCTGGTATTCCTCTGGCGTCATCACGACTGGTGCGTTCAGATAGGTGTCGCCTATCTTTGAACCAATGTAGTAAAGGTTCAGCGAGTCATCGTATTCTACCGTCTGGCGGATATTGTCGGGCATCTTCAGATCGAGAGCCGACGAGTCGAGATCCTCCACGAATACAGGAGCGGTCTTCTGGATTTTCCATCTGGGGTGGAGCAGTGAGTCGGGGATGTTTTCATCGTCTAAGGTCGATATTGGCTGTGCCTTGGGTCTGCTGACGGTGTCCGCAGGAAGAGAAGAGGTAAAAGTGAAGAGTGAGAAATCTGCTGCCGCCATGAGTAATGGTAGCATAAGTGGCATAGCAACAATCAGAACTACAACGATTTTGCGTATCCACCGAGCGGAAGCAAATTTATCACTTTTCATTCTTCAGTTTTACCTTACTTAATCTGTTTCAGCGCCAACTTCACCACCTGTTCCACAGGCAGATCAGGCTGTTCCTGCAGAATCTGCAGCACCACTTTCTGGGTGGGGGCAGGTGCGAAGCCCAGCATGGTCAGGGCTGATACGGCCTCATCCTTCACCTGATTGTTCACAGGGGCTATCATCTGCCCGCCTGCGGGAATCTCATCGGCAATGCCAAGGGCCACAATCTTGTCCCTCAGGTCTACGATGATACGTTGGGCCGTCATCTTTCCGATACCTTTGATGCCTTGTATCAGTCGTGCGTTGCCAGTCGAGATGGCGTTGCACAACTCGCTTACGCTCATACCCGAGAGCATCATCCTCGCCGTATTGGCACCTACGCCGTTCACGGTAATGAGCAGTTCAAACATTTCGCGCTCTTTCTTGTTCACAAAGCCGAAAAGCACATGTGCATCCTCACGTATAGCCTCATGCACATAGAGCTTTACCTCCTTCTTGCCCTGTATAACACTGAAGGTGTTCAGCGAGATGTTCAGTCCGTAACCTACTCCAGCTGCCTCAACAGTTGCCAAAGCGGGGGTCAGTTCGGTCAACTCCCCCTTGATATATTCTATCATACCTTTTTTAAATGTATATATACAACCATATAAACGCAAACATCCCCGCATTTATTGTGTCTGCGGGGATGTTTGTGTTGCTTTCTGATGCTTTATTTCACGATTTTCCGACCGTTTTTGATGTAAATGCCTGGTGACAGGCTCCCCGTAGCCTTTCGGCCCTGCAGGTCATACACAGCATTTCGGCTGTCGTCGCTGTCTGTGGTGATGACGCTGATAGCCGAGGTACCTTTCGCCTGAAGGGTGATGACTATCTCGTGCTTCTCGCCTGTGAAATCAGTTATAGTAGTGGTCAACGTGCCAGAGGTGCCGGCATCGCCGAGCGTTACGATATTGCCGTTTCTGACTTCATAGTCTGTGCTGGTAAATACAGCATCCCTGATTTTCTCAGTATGCCCGTCGCTGTATGTGCAACTCAGGATGATTTGCTTGCTCTTGTTGGGATCGCCAACAATCGTCTGACCAACGCTCCTTAGTGTGAAGAATTTCTTCAGGCTAGCAGGCATGTCGTATTCAGGGTCCATCTGAGGTTCTTTGCCCATCACTTTAAGTGCCTCGAAAGCATAGCGCTTGCCGAAGGTGCGATAGCCCGCAGCATTGAAATGCCAAGCGTCCTGACCGTTGCCAGGCACATCGATAGAACTGACGACATGGCCTGTGGGGATGACATCAGGAATCTTTTTCACAACGTCATTGTGGGCATAGCAGCCGCCGCCCATATTCTGACGCAATGTCTCACCTGCGAAAATGGGCACATCTTCGGCCTTCAGATTCAGGTCGCTGAGGATGTTGTTATAGATTTTCTTCACATTATTGGGCCAGTTGGGGTCACCGTTATTCGAGCAGCCCTGATGTAATAGGATACCCTTGATGACACCTACCTCCTGTGCCTTCTTGCCCATATCGACGAGTCGCTGGTAGGGATCGCTGCCATAGGCGCGGATACGTTCTGCCTGCCAACCATCGGCCTTGGCCAGGATACCGGCAATCTTGTCGGGCATGAAGCCTTCGATGGCAATACCACCGATGGCCACGTCAACCACACCTACTCTGACTTCCTTGGGTAGGGCAGCCACCATCGTACGGCCGAAATAGTCGGCCATGCCCAGTCCACCCCAAGGGCTGACAATGGGCGGCGTTGCCTTATACCATTCGCCCAAATTACGCTTTGGCGAGGAGAAATTACAGGTGGCAAGCATAAGAAAACGGTCATCCACATTCTGTTTGTCTACAGTTTCCGGTTGGGCATTACCCTCCATGTTCGACTGTCCGAAACAGAGGTAGATGTAGAAGTTGGGATCCACCTCAGCGTGGGCTCCCAAAAGCCATCCGGCCAATAATACTGAACTCAAAATAAGTTTTTTCATGATGTAAATCTTTGATTATAGTAATTCTATTTCTTTTTCATTCGCAGGATACCGACGGCATTTTCCGGCATTGTGAAACTGAACGATTTTTTCACGTCACCAATTGTTCGTGTCTGAGGACGGATAGCCTCAGCATAACTGAACGTGCTTGGAACATCGGGATGACTCGAGTAGTAGTTGGCGTCGCCCTGATTTTTCACATTTGTGTCGTGAGCGGTCATGTATTCCATTTCAGCCGTATAGGTGTCGTCAGTATCGAGGCTGACGCTGATCTGCTTGTCTTTCGCCTCAGCATTCACGAACTTCAGGTAGACAGTACCCGTCTTAGTGTCGATGGTGGGCGAAGTGTAGATCTTACCATCGGCCTCGTTGCCATTCATCACATCCTGATACTTCAGCGCCCGGTTGCCCCCCAGCGAGAAGAGCTGCTGGTAATAGTAATTAGTTGTGCGCCACAGACCGCGGTTGTCGAACCAGATGAGGTTTGAGTTCCACTTGTTGTATCCCTTTTTGCAGAACAGGGGGGCATAGGCGGCCATCACCACCATGTCGGAGTTGCGCTCGAGGCTTAGCCAATAGGCAGCCTCGGCCAGCGTGGAATGGTACGCGTTGTTGGAGCCATTGTTAGCAAACTCACCCACGAACACACGGGTTGGTTTCGAGCGGTCGTAGGTCAGCCCGTCTTTGCCACGCTTGGCACCAGGTGCATAGCGGTTGCCTTGACTGAAGAACCAGTCGTCGCCTTTGTAGTAGTGCTCGTCTACGTAGGTGTCGGGATACTTCGCATCGATTTCGGCATAGTTATTATCAAATTCACGACCAGCATCGCGGGCACCTGCCGTAGAAACGATGATGATGTCAGGATACTTCGCCTTAATCGCTTTGTACATGATGTCGAAACGCTCCCAGAACTCCTTACCCTGGTTCTCGTTGCCGACACCAAGGTATTTCAAGTTAAACGGTGCGGGATGCCCCATCTCGGCACGCACCTTTCCCCAGGTGGAGGTGACGGGACCGTTGCAGAACTCGATCAGGTCGAGTGCGTCCTTCACGAAGATGTCGTGGAAACGCTGACGGTCAGTCTCTGTCTCCAGCGGAGCGATATACGAATGTCCTACAAACTGGCAGGTTACGCCGTTGTTGAGTACGGGCAGCGGACTGGCGCCAAGCGACTCGGCCATGAGGAAATACTCATAGAAGCCCACATACTGCGAGGTCCAGTAGCCCCAGTGGTTGCGGAAGCCGATGCGCTCCTCGGGCTTTCCGATGGAGTTCTTCCAGAACACCTGACCGAAATAGTTGGGACCTTCCGAGGCACATCCGCCTGGGAAGCGCATGAACTTGGGATGCAGAGCGGCGAGGGCTTCCATCAGGTCCTTTCTGAATGGTCCGTCCTTGCCATCGTTCCACAGTTTTGAAGCCTCAGGCAGCAACGTCACGAAGTCGAGGTAGAAGGAGCCTGCCTTGTCGCCAGCAATCACCAGCCGGCTATCGGCTGTCCGCAGGGCCTTCAGACTGCCTGTATATTTCTTCCACGCGTCTTTCAGTTTCGGAAGTTTGATGACATTCGAATTCAAATTGCCCTCGATATCCTCCAGCCACACACTCACTTTGCCCTTATACCTCTCGCCTTGCAGATAGAGTCCCAGGTCGTAGCTCACACCTGCCTCTATGGCCAGCGAAGGGCGCTGTGTGTTGTTGCTGTAGATGGCGCCCCGCTCACGTGTGCTGGGTGTAATGCCGTAGCCATTGGCAGCAATACCAAAGCCTGCACCAGCCTTCTCGATGTCGAAGCGCACGCAGTACTGCGCATAGCGCAACTCGTCATCGTATTTGTCGTTGGGGTCGTAGTCATACTTGCGTTCCAGCGTCACCAGCGGATGGTCGCTCACAGCGTGTGCCTTTCCAACAGCACCGTCTTTGCTCACCACCGTCCACCCGAAGAAGATGGTGTCGCTCTGCGAGAATTCATTCGCCGGACCGTCGGGTACGTTATAGGCCTGGAACGAGTTGTTCTGTATCATCTGTGCGCAGATGCCGCCGTCGAGCGACTGGTTGATGTCTTCGAAGAAGATACCGCTCAGCGTGGGACTGATCTCTATGCCCAGCGTCTTCGTGTCAATACGCAGTTGTCGTGTTTCCGTCTGTGCTGCACCCGGTGTCAGCATCGCAACCAGCAACACTGCGGTTACCATAAGATTCTGTTTCATTCTCTATTCTTTTTGATGGTTGATTCTTCTATTCCTAAGCTATTCAGCAAGCCCTCTATCAGCGTCTGCTGGTGTCCGGGCATAATGATATGATGGTTGCCAATGGGATTGGTCAGGAAATAGGATGTCTGACGCTTGTCAGCGAGCGCAATCACCTGCTGGGTCCGACATAGATCGGGCTTGGCCTGATTGCGCACCAGCGTTCCCTCTGTCACGAAATAGCGCGAAAGGTCACCAGCCAATTTGAAGATGGTGACCGGCCCCTCCTTCATATAGCCTCTGATGCCCACACCGATGCCCGACTCGAAATGCGTGTCGTATTCATAGCGCTCCACCATGTCGAAAGGGATGGTACAGTGGGCAAAGAGCATCTCGCCTGTCTCTGGATTGATGGTCGAGGGATTGGCCTGAAAACCGGAGATGCCCAGCAGCGAGCGGACAATCATCATCGACAGCATCGCCGGCACATCGCCCTCACAACCAGCCACATAACCTTCGGCATTAAGCTTCGCCAAAGCCAGGCATCCCGTGTTTCTGACTGCTGAGAGCAGATCGAAGCACCGCAGCGTAAAGCCCGAAAGGCGATAGGCATTGACCATCTCCTTCAGCGCCTCATAGATGCGCTGGGCGCCTGCCATTGCCTGCTGGATTGTCAGACAGTCCGACACTTTGTCAAGCAGCGCCTGCATGGGAATGTCAACGAGCGTGATACCTAAGCGTTCCATCACGGTCTGTTTGTCAGCATGACTGGAGATGAGCCAGTCCGACGGCTCGCCGATAATGCCGAGCCGCGTGCCCCGAAGCCGACTGCAGGCTTTTTCAATGGCCTCCAGGTGTCTGATGCGCTGGGCGATATACGCCGTGCTGCCATGAATAATCTCGCCCCTGATATCGTGCTGACGCAGATAAGAGAGTATCTCCATCGATGCTGCCAACGAATTGCTCTTGCCTGATGTCAGCAGATAGAAAGGCTGGCTGCTCTTGGCCTGCAATCCTGGAAGCAGCTGTTTGAAGAGCCCCTCTGTACCGCCTGTCCTCACATAAATCAGACTGAGACTACTCGTTCCGTAGTCGCTATAGTCGTTGCCTTTCAGAACGTATTCTATGCCGATACTCCCCAGGAATTCCTGTGTCACGGCACTCACTGCTTTCTCATCGTGCAACGCCGATGTGAGCGTATATATGGCTGTTGTCTGTTTCATTGCGTGGCAAAGGTAGGCAAAATCAGCGATAAGACAAAATAAAAACCGATTTATTTTTTCTTTCGTTCAAAAACTTGTTCTCGTCCGTCAGTTGTTGTGGTACTCAAAATAATGCGGGCTCGTAGTCCGTAAGGAGCGAACTCGTAGTCCGACGGGACGGACTAAATTGTTCAAACAAGGGGTCGGAGAATATGATTATTATCTCCGACCCCTTGAATCCTGGTGTTGCGTATGGCTTCTTACTTCTGCAGCATCTTCTTGCATAGTAAGCTTTTCGGGGGACAGTTAGAAAGTCCTCAGTCCTCATCCATCTTTCCTTCGGACTTGCATTGTACCAAGCTCGCCCAAAACGGGTTTTGAATGTACCAAGAGCGAATGAACAGTGATAGAACAGCGAAATAAGTGGCTTTTCACTGTCCTGGAGTGCGTTTCATTTTGTGTCTAGGCGCACAGTTGTTTGCGTATAGGCGAACAATCGTTTGGGTATAGCCGAACTATAGAGAGATATGCATTCTTCCCCTTTTCTTCCTAGTCCTTTCCCCTGCGAGCCTTAATCCTTGTACCCTAAAAGGCATTTAACCTATGGCAGGGTTAAGGCAAAAACCATTCAACTTTTTCTAGGGAAGTACAACTTGTTCCTTTTTGCCTCCGAATGTCTAGTCTGAATCGGTTATGGTTACAGCTGTAACCATATCTCCGCAGAGATGAAAAATGATAATCGATATGATTATAGAGTGTTGATTATCAATTACTTGTAAGTATTTTTAAGACGCAATCAAACTGGAAAAGGTTACATGGTTACAGCTGTAACCGAGACCATTTTCAAGGGTATAAAAAAGGAGCGACTGCTCACGCAGGCGCTCCCTTCCCTTTTAGTTTTATTAAAAGTATTTGATGTATTTATTAGTACCACCTAATCAGAGGATTAGAAATCCAATCCTTGAAGCGTTGATAGTTCTCATTGATGTTCTGCTGTTCTACACAAATACGGAAGCCTTTCTTTACTGCCAGTTTCGCAGCAGGATCACCCTTTTCAGCTTTCAACTCAATCCAGTTTGGCTCGGCAACAGTACCCTTATTAACATAAATCAAGATATCCTTACCATTTTCGCTCTTTACGAGGTCTGTAACTGTGAACTCAGGCTTTAAATCAATTGTTGTAGAAATACCACCTGTGTTAACCATTGTGGTTGTTGGCACATGATAAAGTTCATGTACTTCAACCCAGTCATTCTCATCGAGGAGATTCGGATTACCATTCAAACCTTTCTTACCTATGCGGAGCGGCAGGGTTCCACCAGCAGCGAGAAGCGTACATTTTGCACTTGTGCCGGCAGGATCATACTTAACACCAAATACAACATCATTGAAATCCCAGTCGGTATCGCCAGGTGTCAAGTCCTCACCAATAATACGGACATCAAATTCATCATCATCATCACCATTAAAGCCTGGGCAGCATGTTGTCTCCTGGATGGTGATACCAGGTTTACCTGGTCTGAAGCCTTGTGCATAAATATTCAGAGCTACTTTGAAACCATTCTCACCTTCATCTTCATAAATAAACGTGTCGCTTTCACTGCCTTTTGGAAAATGTGTCTCTGCACAAACGTACAAGTTTCCGCTATAGGTAACAGCACCTTGAGTGTTCTTAAGGTCTTCGTTTCTGACAACATTCTTAGCCTGGAATACAGCATAGTCACCACTTTCAGGACCAAAGAATCCCCATCCAGGGTTACCACCCTCAAGTGTAGCAGTTTCAGTAACCTTAAAGACTGCTGAATGACCCATCACGATTTTATAGGGACCTGATTTAGAATTTGAATCACCATATTTCTTACCGCCATAAAAATTCCTTGTCAACACACCACCGCCTGTATCAATCTTAAATGAAGCTTCAGTATTCGATGATGATATGTTCATATCAAAATCATCTGTTACCTCAAGGAAACAATTGTTGATGACATTCTCGCTGCCAGCCGTATAACCGTAATTCTTAGTCTGCCAGTAGCCATTGTTGACCCATCCGCCGTTTGTACAATTGACGATCGTGTATCCTGTTACGGTCCACTCTGCATTGTTTTGCAAAGCTCCGCTACCTTCCACATGAACAGATACAGATTCAATTTCACCATCATTGACGATTCTGCTCGTGCTGTTTGCAATATATACATCGCCTGTCGATTTCAACTTACCTACATTATAAAGGAAGGCAGTATTGTTAACTTCAAATCTAGAGCATTCAATGGTTCCATGGTTATATACTTTTCCAGTATTATCCATCTTAAGCCCATTAGCACCATTTGCAATCAATGTTGATGTGCTTGCTATATATAAGGTGAATTTTGCTTCAGATGCTGCAGTGTTATTAAGGGTTAGAGTTACTCCTGGAAGTAGGTATACTTCTGTTCCTTCAGCCAGATTAAATTCTGTATCTGAGAAATCATATGTACCAGCTTTTATGTAAAGCTTAGAACCTGAATTAGCACTTGTGATTTTAACTTTTTGAACACTGTCTATATATGCTACACCACTAGGAAATTCATCAGGTGTCCACCATTCTGAAGCATTAGGTGCATTTCTGCAACATTCGTCATAAGAAGGAATATTCTTGATATCAGGATCGAAATTGCTGGCAGCGCAATCCTCTGGGAAAGTAATGCCAGTAGGTGTCAAGTTGCCTTTCGAAGCATACTTCCCCTCAGCACGGGTAAAGGCACGCGCCGAAGCATTGACATTATCGAAGCCCCAATCCTGGTTGGATGCAGGTTGTCCGAACTTTGAAATAAATGCCTTGTTGTAATTGTCAACAATTTGTTTAGCCTTTGCAGCATTTATCTCCTCCTGACTCGTTGGTTCAATTTCATGCGAACAGCTTGTGAATCCAATGCACAATGCCAGTGCAGCGATTCCAGTCATCAAATAATATTTCATTGTTACTACGGTTTGATTGTTACTATAATTATTCAAATTCTCAATTCTTAAGAAAAGATCCTCAATGGGAATCATTTGCAAAGATACATTATTTATCAATATAAAACAAACATTTAGCGGTTAATTAATGTTAAAGGCGAATAAAGGGATAAATGCTGAAGGATGACGGAAGATGGAGGATGTACGAAAGAAAAGGCTGGCACCCAACCAGATGTCAGCCTTTTATTATCGATTGCCATTCAACCTTAGTTGAAGAAGTATTTCACACCGACCTGGAGTTTCCAGCACTCGGAGTAGTTCTTGTAGGTCTCGTAGGTCTCAGTGGGATATTCGCCACCAACCTTAACCATCGAGAAGACGGGCTTCTTGTTGCTGTCGACACCCTCGTACTTCAGGATCTTGTTGTAATTGCTGTTACCTGTGGTGACGGAAACCTTCGAGATACCCCATGTGGAGTGGATCAGGTTGCCGATGTTCAGGAAGTCGAGACTCACCTGGAACTTATGCTCCTGCTTGCCAGTCTTAAAGCAGAAGTCCTCAGCGATACGGAGGTCAAAGCGGTGTACCCAAGGCGAACGGGCGGCATAAGCCTCAGCATATTCACCCTTGTGATTGCTCAGATAGCTGTCCTGATTGACGTAAGCCCAGAAGGCCTTGCGCATCTCAGCATTCTCCACAAACTGACCGTCCTTGAGCGAACCGATCTGAATCTCGCTGTCGTTGGCAGGGATATACATCAGGTCGTTGCCGATACCGTCGCCATTCATATCGTTGGTGTAGGTATAGGTCAGACCGCTGGGCGAATAGCCTGAGTAGAAGAGGTTGATCTGCGTGCCACGTGTGAGGCCTTTATGCGTGAAGGGGATGTAGTAGCCGACAGAGGCGATGAGCTTATCGGGCACCACATAGCCGGAACGCTGGACGGTGGCGAAGTTGGGACCGTCGATGGTGTTCAGGCCCTGCCAGGTGGAGATGGGGTCGCTACCAGGCAGACCGGATACTTCCTTCTGCTCAGTATGGGTATAGGCTGCCATCAGGTTGAGGTTCTCGAGGGGCTGTGCGTTCAACGTGATGTTGAAGGTGTAGCCGTGACCCTCAGAGGTATTTTTCAGGAGCACAGCATTCTGCTTGGCATTGCCGTTGACCGTATAGTCCTTCGGATAGATCAGGCGGTTGTCGGCACCATTGAAGCGCTCCCAGCCATCGCTGTTCTTGATGTTGATATTGTCGATGGTCACAGCATTGATGTTCTTGGTGTACATGAACTCAGCAGTAGCGGTGAAGGGGAACGATACGGGGATCTGATAGTCGACGGCAATCGACGATTTCCAGATCTGCGGCATCTTGAAGTCGCTGGCCACACCCGAGATCTTATTGCTGGCCGTATGGTTGCTCTCGTTGAGCTCCGTAGGCAAACCCAGCTTCGTGATCATCTCGTTGACATTGGTAATCATACCACCCACGAACTTGTCGAGGTTCTCGTTATAGGCACCTGTAGGCACACCATTCTTATAGGTTGTGGTATAGGTGACGGAGTTCTGCACCATGTTGGCGTTGGTAGGCATGTTGGTGAAGAACACGAGGGGCAGACGGCCTGTGAATACGCCCGTACCACCACGCACCTTGAGCGACTTGTCGCCAAAGACATCGTAAGTGAAGCCCAGACGCGGTGAGATCTGCAGACGGCTATCAGGCCATGTGCCGGTATCCACGCGCTGACCATCGCGGAATTCGAGGTTGTAGATGGCATTGTTGCGGGCAAGGTCGGCATTGTCGAAAGCCAGGTTGTCGAAGCGGACACCATAGGTGAGCTTCAGCTTGTCGGTGGCATTCCACTCATCCTGCGCATAGAATCCCAGCTGGTTGAAGGTGACCTGTGCATTGGGGTCGCTCTTGCCATTGAAGCCATAAGTGACGGCGAACGACTCAGGACGGGCCTGATTCAGGAAGTCCTCCACGCTGTTGTAACGATAGTAACCCGTACCGTTACGCATATAGGCGTTGTTGGCCAACTGGTGCTCGAAGCTCAATCCGGCCGTAATCTTATGGGCAGCCAGATAGAGGGTGAAGTTGTCGGTGATGTTGGTGATCTTGTTCTTCACACCGTTGTTATAGGTGAAGAGCTCGTAACCCAGCGACATATAGGGCTCCATGATCTGATTACCATTGGCATCCTTTCCGGCCATGATGTCGATGAAGGGGAACTCGCTGGAATCAGAACCACGCATATCCTCGATATTGGTATAGGTGAAGAGCAGCTGGTTAGACATCTTCTCGCCGAAACGGCTGTGGAGGTCGGCAGAGATTGACTGCACCTTGTTCTCCTGAGAATAGAGCGAATTGGAGAAGGCCATTGACTGCACACCAATACGATAAGTACCGTTCAGACGATAGCCTGTATCAGAGGAGTTACCATTGGTGGAATTCCACGCGATATTCTTCGTATTGTTATAACGTACTGACAGGTGATGGGCATCGGTGATGTTCCAGTCGAGACGTGCCAGCAGACGGTGGTTGGACTCGTCGGCAGGATAATTGGTATAGGAACCGGGATCGTAGCCGAAGCGTGACTTCACGAAATCAGACACCTTCTGCATATCAGAAGCCTTGGTACGCGACACCAGACCGCCTGTATTGGTCTCACCGTTGATATCGTCAGTAACACTGTATTTAACCACCTGACCTGGCGTCTTCTCGCCCTCGTAGTTGACGAAGAAGAAGAGCTTGTCCTTGATGATCGGGCCGCCGAGCGTAAAACCGTAGGTGGTCTTCTTCTCATCGGGACGGGCACCAAGATCTGTGTGGTCGATGCGGTTACCACGCAGGTTCTGGTCGCGGTAGTAGACATAGGCCGTACCCTTGAAGGTGTTAGTACCCGACTTGGTGATGGCGTTGATACCACCACCGATGAAGTTGGTCTGGCGCACATCGAAGGGTGCCACAACCACCTGCACCTCCTCGATGGCATCGAGCGAGATGGGGTTACCGCCACCAGGCAGCTTGTCGGAGAGTCCGAAGTTGTTGTTGAAGTTCGCACCGTCGATGGTGAAGTTGGTAGAACGTCCGTCGCCACCAGCGAAGCTCATGCCGTTGGCATAAGGCGAGAGCTTGGCGATGTCGGAGATGCTACGGTTCACAGTAGGCATCTGCATCATCTGCGAGTTGTTGATGCTGGTAGAAGCACCGGTCTTCTCAGCAGCAAACTTCGAAGCCTTTCCGCTGATCACGACCTCAGCCAGTTCGTTGGCATCTTCAGAGAGCCACACCTGCAGATCGTAAGTCTCACCCAGCTGGAGATAGATGTCTTTGAGCGTCTTGGGCTGGAATCCGATATAGGAGACGGTCACAGAGTAAGGGCCTCCCGTACGCATACCCTGAATCGTAAAGCGGCCTGTGACGTTGGTCACTGCGGCATAACGTGTGCCAGAGGGCTCGTGAACGGCCTGAATCGTAGCGCCTATCACTTCCTCGCCATTGGCGTCGTCAATGGTCACCTTACCTGCAAGACTGGATGTTGTTACCTGAGCGATGGCAGCTACCGACGTCATCAGCAGCACAACGGCCATCATAAGCAATCTTTTTTTCATACTATGGATTTTAATGATTAGTCTAATCTCGGTTGCAAAGTTACACATTAATTTCGAAACGCCAACAAACTTTATGAAAAAACAATCCCTGCACCATAAAAAAGATGATGCAGGGATTTCTTAAAGGATGTGTCGATGAGGCTTACTCAGCCTTCTCGTGAGAGAGGTAAACACCAACAGCCTCAACCAAGCCCTTGTAAGAGGTCTTGTAGGCAATGATGGTCAGCTTGTCGCCCCAGGTCAAGCCAAGGTCACCGAACTGGCCTTTAGCTCCACCCCAGCCCTTGAGTACGCCATAAACATATACAGAGCCTGTCTCATCGGTCAGATTAAAGTTACCATACTGTGTCACATCATTCTTCGTATTTGCCTCGGTTGCCTCGGTAATCGTACCGGAGATGAGATAATAAGCCTCCTTATTATCCTCCACGTTACGGAAGTCGGCAATACTGATTGTCTTTACAGCATAGTTGACAGCCTCGAAAGTACCCTCAACCATCTGCGGGGTATCCTTGTAAGCACCGCGCTTACCAACAACCGTCACGACGTCGCCCACCTTGGCACCTGCCTCGATGAAGCCCTCGGCACGATAGATAAGCGTCTTTCCGGTATGGTCGGCAATATAGAAGCTCTTGCCCTGCTTGTCGCTGGTATAAAGCTCAGTGATGACACCTGTCAGACGGAACTGGGTATCGCCTACCTCTGCAGCGAGGAAGTCGGCTATCGGGACCTCGATAATGGCACCCTTCTGCATCAGCTCGGCCTGAGTGGAATACTCCTTCTTGCCATCGGTGGTCTTGAAGGTCAGAGTGGTCTTACGGTCACCACCGGTATTAGCGGCAGCACGGAACTTCACGATAGAGGTAGTACCCTTGCTCTGGATACCCAGAACCGACAACCACGACTGTGCATCAGCAGGAATATCAACGGTAATGCCATTACCCTTATTGGTCAGTCGGGCCTCAAAGTCGCCTCCCTCAAGCGGAAGTACATTTCCCTTCACGCCACCAACCATCAAAGAGTCGGTCTTGATAAGCGATTTCTCGATATTGATAACGGTGACGTTGACAAGCTCAACGGTTCCATTATAAGTGGTCTTGGGACCTTCAACGGTCAGGATGTCACCAACCTCGATACCCAGACTCAAGAAGTTCTTCTCAGCGCCCTTGGCATCGAGCGTACCATAGATGTAAACCTCCTCGGTACCATCATTCAGATACCAGTTGCCATAGGTGGTATTGGCAATGGCGGTACAAGCACCTTTCACGCGGTAGCTCTTGCCGTCTTCGCCAGCAACGACCTCAGCACAGGTGGAGATCGGGAGTTCTACCTTTTCGGTCATCTGAATCACATTGATCTCCTGTGTCTGACTCCCACATACAATCGTCACTGTTGCCTCATTTGTAGAAGAGGCCTGGCCTGCATTGAAAGTCAGGCTTGTAAGACCTGCAGAACCTGACTCTGGCGTAACAGTAAGCCAGGCTGGGACATTCTTCACAGTCCAGGAATCTGAAGCTGACAGATCAATTGAAACAGAGCCACCACCAGCAGGAAGTCCCACGTAGGACTGAGAGACACGAATTTCGCTAAGATATGAGGGATCATTATTCTCAGAGCACCCTGTGAACAAAGCAGCGACAACTGCTATAAAAGCCGGAATAATATACTTGAATTTCATATTTGTCTTGACTTTTTAGTTGAAAATATACTTAAAACCTATAGAAGCATACCAGCACTGGCCAATACCATGATTGTATGTCCAAGTCTTAGTATTTGCGTTAATAAGCTCTGGTGTAGAGAATGTTGCATAGCCCTCTTCGTCAACACCTGCATAATTAAGGATATATCCGTTTCCTCCGAAATCAGGATTCAGATACTTGCTGACGCCCCAAGTGGAATTGAAGAAGTTGAGTACATTCTTCATATCAAAGGTCAGCTGTAGGGTGTGCTTTGTCTTGCCGATATTGAACTTGAAGTCATGTTTGTAGGCAAAGTCAATACGATGTACCCAAGGAGAATAAAGGCTATAAGCCTCAGCATACTCACCCTGATGGCTGCTCAGATAGTCATTGTTATGAACATAGTCCATAAAGCGCCCGGCATCGTCGTTAGACACGAAACGGAACTCACGGTTTGCCACCTCTGCATCTGTGGGGATATAAACAGGATCGTACTTATAACCGTCTCCGTTCATATCGTTTGCCATCAAGAATGAATAGTTGTATCCACCACGCCATGTCTCATAGATAAAGCTATAGTGGTTACCGCTCTTATCATTAATCGTTGCACTGGCAACAATACGGTCTGGGGTGACATACTGGGAGTTGTGCAGTCTGGTGAAGTTAGGACCTTCAACAGAAGGAACATAGGTAAATGCAGATGATGCATCTGAGCCAGGCATACCAGTCACCTCCTTAGCAACGCTGTGGGTATAGGCTGCCATCAGGGTCATCCATTCGAACGGCTGGGCATTCAGGGTAACGTTTGCCGACCATCCGTAACCCTTGCTGGTATTGGTCAATACAAAAGCATTAGGTATTGATTTGGTCTTACCATTGTCGTCAACATAAGTGTATTTATAATCCTGATAGATAGCGCGGTTGTCTACACCATTGAAACGGGCATAACCACCAACATCCTTGATACTCCAGTCACGGATACATACATCATTAATGGTCTTATTGAAGATTCCTTCCACAGTCACTGTGAATGGGAAGTTGACAGGAAGCTGATAGTCGACAGCCAGAGAAGTCTTCCATACCTGAGGCATCTTATAATCAGGATCAATCGCATTGATAGTAGATCCCGCAGTACCGTCTTCAGGTGTAATTGTGCCTGGAGCAAGGCCATTGTCAATGATAAAGTTCTTCAAGGCATCGATGGTTGGATAGCCATTGGCATCAACCTTCAGACCGCCTGCAAACATAGACATATCAGTCTTAGCGCCAGAGTTCTTGCCTGTAGCATTGAAGATAGCCTTCTTCTGGAACATGTCTGAGTTGGTTGGCATGTTTGTGAAGAACACCAAAGGAAGACGTCCTTCAAAGAGTCCTGTACCACCACGGATCTTCAGGCTCTTATCGCCAAACACATCATAAGTAAAGCCAACACGTGGAGAGAAAGACACCTTGGATGACGGCCACTTACCTGTGTCAATATTACGTCCGTTATAATCCAACTTCAGAATGGCATTATTCGTCATAATGTCATCATTATTAAAGAAAATACCATCAACACGCAAGCCGTAGGTCAGCTTGAACTTATCTGTTACATTCCAATCGTCCTGTGCATATACACCTGCTCTGCTGAACTGAACACGAGCTGCAGGCTCCTGCTCACCATTGTATCCGTAGGTAAGGGCAACAACCTCAGGAATGCCTCCATTCAGGAAATCAGAAAGTGTATCATAACGATAGTAACCTGTACCATTACGCATATAGTGATTGTCGGCCATCTGATACTCATAGCTTAATCCGGCCATAATCTTGTGGTTTCCGGAATAATAAGTTACATCATCCTTTATATTAAAGGTATTGTTGTTGACGGCATTTGTCCAAGTGAACAACTCGTAACCAAGAGCCAAATAGTTTCCACCATTACCGTCAAGGATATCGATGAACGGGAAAGTTGCAGATGGAGACTCACGAACAGGATCCTCAAGTTTTGAATACGTTGCCAAGAACTGATTTGACAGATTGTTTGTCAAACGGCTGTTCAAATCAACGGCGAATGTATTTACCTTATTATTATAAATATACATTGAGTTGGCATAAGACATCGACCATGCCGACATACGAGCGTAGGCCGAACGTACACCGCCATCCATAGAAGAAGCATTCGGCTCATTCCAGCTACGTGCCTTGGTGAAGTTGTATCTCAAAGCGAGATGATGCTTATCTGTGATATTCCAGTCAAGGCGTGCCAACAGTTTATAGGTACTATTGTCGGCAGGGAAGTTATCGTAAGAACCAGTATCGTAACCATACTTATCCATAACATAATCTGACACCAACTGAAGGTCAGAGAGTTTAGTACGGGAAACATAGTCATCTGGATTTGAAACGCCATTAACAGATCCTCTCCAACGGCTAGCGACCGTAGGCGTCTTCACCATTTCGCCACTAACGAAGAAGAAGAGTTTATCTTTGATAATCGGACCACCAAGCGTGACACCCCATGTAGTCTGCTGATCTTTTGCGCGAGAGCCTGTTATCTCTTGACGATCAATAGCATCACCTCGCATATTCTCGTTCTTATGATAAACATAAGCACTACCCTTGAAGGTGTTTGTACCTGACTTCGTGATGGCGTTCACACCACCACCGATGAAGTTAGTCTGACGTACATCGTATGGTGAAATCACCACCTGTAACTCCTCGATAGCATCGATAGAAATGGGGTTACCGCCACCAGGAAGGTTACCACTAAGACCGAAGTTATTGTTAAAGTTAGCACCATCGACAGTGAAGTTTGCAGTACGAGGGTCACGACCTGCAAAAGTCATACCATTACCGCCATAAGGAGAGAGACGGGTCACTTCAGTGATGCTACGATTAACGGTAGGCATGTTCGTAATCTGTGAACTGGTGATGTTGGTGGCGGCACCAGTCTTCTCGGCAGCAAACTTCGAAGCTTTACCACTAATGACCACTTCGGCCAACTCGTTAGCATCCTCAGAGAGCCATACGGCGAGGTTATAGGTCTCTGCCAACTGGAGAGTGATACCTTTAATGGTCTTCGACTGGAAGCCAATGTAAGAAACTGTCACCTCATAAGGGCCGCCGGTACGCATACCGTTGATAGAGAAACGGCCAGTGGTGTTTGTCACTGCTGTGTAACGCGTTCCAGAAGGTTCGTGCACGGCTACGACAGTTGCGCCGATGACTTCCTCGCCGTTCTCATCGTCGAGAGTCACCTTTCCCGCCATACTTGACGTTGTGATTTGTGCCATAGCTGTCAACGAGAGCGTTAACAGCATAGCAACCAGAAAGAACAATCTTTTCTGCATAATCTTTAAGTTGTTATTAATTAATTGATATAGTTATTTTCGGATGCAAAGATAAGAAAAATAATCGACTTAATATTATAAAAAGCCAACTATTTTTATTAAAAAATAAAAAATATAGAAGTACCTCAAGACTGGTCGTCTAGCTCTTCCTCGTATTCGAAGTCATCGAGGTCCTCGATATCGTCGATATCGACATATTCGATGTCTTCGTCCTCACCCTCGTCGGCCATCTCCTCAGCAAAACGCATCATATCCTTGTCGCGATGCACAAGACGGTCCTCAGCCGTCAGCGCCGCGAGTTTGTTACTTTCGGCATTGAGCTCATTCCAAAGCACATCCTTCAGCTCTTCAAGGCCAAAACCTGTAACAGCAGAGATAAACACCACAGGCAGATCCTGAGGCAACGTCTCCTTGAGCATCTCGATGAGTTCCTCGTCGAGGAGATCACATTTGGTGACCGCCAGCACACGATGTTTGTCGAGCATCTCAGGATTAAACTGTTTCAATTCATTCAGCAGGATCTCGTATTCACGTTTGATATCGTCAGTATCGCCAGGCACCATAAAGAGCAACAGCGAGTTGCGTTCGATATGTCGTAGGAAACGCAATCCAAGACCTTTTCCCTCAGACGCGCCCTCGATAATACCAGGAATATCAGCCATCACAAACGACTTGTTATCGCGATAGCCCACAATACCCAAAGAGGGTTCCATCGTCGTAAAGGGATAGTTGGCGATCTTCGGACGGGCATTCGAGAGTGCTGACACCAAAGTAGACTTGCCAGCATTGGGGAAGCCCACGAGACCCACATCAGCCAAGAGCTTCAGTTCGAGAATGATGGTCATTTCCTGCATAGGCTCACCAGGCTGGGCATAACGGGGGGCCTGATTCGTAGCTGTTCGGAACTGAAAATTACCCAAACCGCCACGTCCGCCTTTCAACAACAGCACCTCTTGTCCGTCGTAGGTCACATCGCAGACATATTTGCCGGTCTCGGCATTATAGACCACCGTTCCGCAGGGTACATCAATATAGATATCCTTGCCGTCTGTACCGTGACACTTATCCTTACCCCCATTGCCACCGTGTTCTGCAAAGATATGACGCTCGTATTTCAAATGGAGCAGCGTCCAGTAATTGTGGTTACCACGCAGATAGACGCTTCCCCCCTTACCGCCGTCGCCACCATCGGGACCGCCATTGGGGTTGTACTTCACATGTTTCAGGTGCATGGAGCCCTTACCGCCCTTACCCGAGCGGCACATGATCTTTACATAGTCTACAAAATTAGATTCCATCAATCACTGCGCAGATGTCACCGAAGATACGATCGAGTTCTCCCAGACCGTCGATATGATAGTGGATACCCTCCTTCTTATACCACTCGATGAGGGGCTGCGTCTGGGAGTGGTACACCACGAGGCGCTTCTTGATGGTTTCCTCGTTGTCGTCGGCACGGCCACTCTGCTGTCCACGCAGAATCAGACGCTTCATCAGTTCATCCTCAGGCACATCCAGCTCAATCATCGCTGCCACACTATCGCCACGCTCGTTGAGCATCTGCTTCAAGGCCTCTGCCTGCGGAATGGTACGGGGGAAACCGTCGAATATCACACCCTTGTGCTCACGGCCGAAAGAATCATAGACGGAGGCGAGGATGCTTACCATCAGGTCGTCGGGAATCAGCTGGCCATTGTCGATGAAACCTTTGGCGGTCTTGCCTAATTCCGTACCCTTCTTGATCTCACTGCGAAGCACGTCACCCGTAGAAATATGGTTCAGACCGTACTTCTCAATCATCTTATCACTCTGTGTGCCCTTGCCTGAGCCGGGAGCACCGAAAATTACAATATTCTTCATATGATTCACTATTCACTTAACTATTCACTCACAATTGTATATACATCTTTTAACTGGCGGCCTGCCTGGTCATAATCCAAGCCGTAGCCCAAGATAAAATCGTCAGGAATGCTGAAGGCCACATAATCAATATCTATCGGCTCCTCTAATTTTGTGGGCTTGACAAACAAAGAACAGATATGCAGCGATGCTGGACGACGGGTACCTAACGACTCTATCATCTGTCGCATAGTGCGGCCTGTGTCTACAATATCCTCTACGATAATCACCGTCCGCCCTGTCAGATCCTCGTTCAGACCAATCACCTCATGAACCTTTCCTGTTGAAGTGGTTCCCTGATAAGAGGCGAGTTTCACAAACGAAATCTCGCAAGGAATCGTCATCTCACGCATCAAGTCGGCAGCGAAAATAAACGATCCGTTCAACACACCCAGAAAGAGGGGATTCTTGCCTTCCATATCTTTGCTGATCTGAGCAGCCAAAGCCTTAATACGGGTTTTAATCTCTGCCTCCGGAATGGAAACTCTAAACTGTTTATCTTTGATTTTTACGACGCTCATAATGTACCAAAAGCTAAATTTTTCTGCAAAATTACAAAAAATCTGCTAAACTTTGCTATTCATTAGCATATTTTTCGTATTTTTGCAGCAATGAAGATTTTCACAAGCGCTCAGATACATGAGCTGGACAAATATACGATAGCGCACGAGCCCATCAGTTCCATTGATTTAATGGAGCGTGCGGCAAAAGCCCTGACGGTTGCCGTCATGGCAGAATGGAGCACTGCCACCCCTATCGTGGTCTTCGCAGGTCCGGGTAATAATGGCGGCGACGCACTGGCAATGGCAAGAATGCTTCTGGAGCAAAGCTACAATGTGAAGGCTTACCTCTTTAACATCTCCGGTCGTCTGTCGGAAGACTGTGCCGCCAACAAAGCCCGTTTATTAGAGAAGAGAGCCAAAGCGCTCGTTGAGGTTAAAGAGGAATTCGAGCCTCCACGCCTCGATGAGAATACGCTCGTCATCGACGGACTATTTGGCTCGGGGCTCAACAAACCTCTTGGTGGCGGTTTTGCCTCATTGGCAAAGTACATCAATGCCTCACCCTCGAAAGTGGTCAGTATTGACATCCCGTCAGGTCTGATGACGGATGACAACACTTATAATATCCGCGCGAACATTGTACGTGCAGACCTGACACTGACGCTGCAGCAGAAAAAGCTATCCTTCCTTTTCCCTGAGAACCAGCAGTATATCGGACGGTTGAAGGTATTGGACATACGTCTCAGTCAAGAGGGTATAGAAAAAATCGAAGCGAACTATACACTTGTTGAAGAAAACGACATCCGCCCTTTACTCCTGAAGCGGAATCCATACGCACACAAGGGCAATATGGGAAATGCGCTCATCATTGCAGGAAGTTATGGCATGGGAGGTGCCTCTGTGCTGGCCACCAAAGCCTGTCTGAGAGCAGGCGCAGGAAAGGTGTCGGCTCATACTCCCAAGCAAAACAATGTGATTATGCAGGTGAGTGTACCTGAGGCTATCATACAATTGGATCGCGACGAGACCATCTTCTCCGAAGCAGTTGAGACGGAAGACTACAATGCTTTAGGCATCGGTCCTGGTCTGGGTACTAATGAGCAAACGGCCATTGCCGTGATTGCACAGATTAAGCGTTGTCAGTGTCCTGTCGTAGTCGACGCTGATGCCATCAATATCCTCGCCAACCATCGCGCATGGCTGCAACAGGTGCCGAAAGGTGTCATCCTCACGCCCCACCCCAAAGAACTGGAGCGACTTGAGGGCCATAGTACCGACAGTTACGAGCAGCTCACCAAGGCACGTAACCTTGCTGAACGACTTCAGGCTTTTGTCATACTGAAAGGTCACCATTCTGCTCTATGTCTGCCAGACGGTCATGTCATCTTCAACTCCACGGGAAATGCCGGTATGGCAACTGCGGGGAGTGGTGATGTACTGACGGGTATCATCACAGGATTGCTGGCCAGGGGTTATAAACAGCAGGAGGCTTGTCTTATCGGCATGTATCTGCATGGTTTGGCAGGTGATATTGCCGCGCGTGAACTGGGAGAAGAAAGTCTGATAGCCAGCGACCTCATCCAGTATCTGCCACAGGCATTTAAGAAATTAAGAGACTAGGGAAAGGTAAAAAAGAAAAAAGAAAAAATATGAGAAAGAGATTATTGAGCAATTGGGCAAAAAGAGTAACGGTGGCGGGTGTTTTACCCTTTTACCTTTTTACCTTTTTACCTTTGCATGCGCAAACCAGCACAAGTTCCTATCAGCCAGGTGTCACTCCCGAAGGTATGGTCTATTTCCTGCCAAAGACCGCCGTTCGCATTGTCGTACAAGTAGAGAAGACCACCTACACCCCAGGAGAGTTCTGCAAATACGCCGACCGTTATCTGCGTCTGAAAGACGTCGCTTCTGAGTTGTCTGTCAACTATCGCATCATCAACCTTCGAGTCGAGCCTGTGGCGATGGCTGATACCACCAAAGGCTTCGCAGTGAAATTCGACCCCAAGAGTGTTGCTTCCAACATCGCCCTTTCCGATGACGGTATCCTGCTGGCCATCAATGCCACACCCAAATCTGCTGAGCCGGCACCCGCTTTCAAAGCTGCCCCCAAGCCAACGATAATGAATCCCCGCCAATTGATGAGTGAGGAGATTCTTGCAGCAGGTAGTACAGCGAAAATGGCAGAATTGACGGCTCAGGATATCTATGAAATCCGTGAGAGCCGCAATCTACTCATCCGAGGCCAGGCAGACAATATGCCTAAGGATGGCGAGCAACTGAAACTGATGCTCAATCAACTGGAGATGCAGGATCGCGTCCTGAGCAGCCTTTTTTCTGGACAGACCGTCAAGGATACGACCGAACAGGTGATGACCATCATGCCTGACAAGGAAATAGAGCGCGAACTGCTGTTCCGTTTCTCAAAGAAATTGGGGCTTGTTGACAAAGATGACCTCGCAGGCGAACCTTATTATATTAGGGTGGCCAATCTGCATACCGTACCGATGCCAGAGGCTAATGAGAAGAAGAAAAAACAAGAGCCTGGCCTCTATATTAATGTGCCAGGCAAAATGAAAGTCACAATCTACGATGCCATTGAGCCTGTGAACGTCGTGGAGCTTCCTGCAGGACAGTTTGGTAATGTTGAATTGCTGAGTGGCGCACTGTTCAACAAACGCTATGCCACCCATATTTGGATGAATCCTATTTCCGGAGCTGTCGACAGGCTGGAGGCCGAACAACCGAAATAGTACTTATCCTTGCAAATTGTCAAACTTTGCAAGCAGGGCTTTCAAACGCTCTACGCTATCAGGATCTTTGTCGTTCTGAGTGATTAACTCAAGGTTATGACGGATGTCTGCCATCTTATCAAACAATAACAGCGCCTGCTCATAGCCTTTACCGATATTCTCAAAATTTTTAGAAAGAGAATTATAATCTTCCAACAAGCGCTGCTGCTCATCAACACGTTTCTGATAGTCCTTGAGCAGTTGTTCTCTTTCCTCTGCCTTCGTCTTAGCAGCCTTAGCCTGAAGGAAAAGGGCTATAGCTAAAACAATGACAACAATTACTAGTATAATAACTGCAATATCCATAATACTTTATCCTTTCTTCTGTTCAACCTTCATAAACTTCGTAAAGCCAGTCATGGCAAGCACCTTGTAGATTTCAGGACTGACGTTTGTCATCTTGAACTGTCCGCGCTGCTGCATCACGGTACGCATGGTCTTCTGGATTATACGGAGACCTGAACTTGCCATATAGGTCAGTTCTGAACAATCCATCTCCAAGTCGACACCACCATCCTTCAAAGCAGGTTGGATATCAGCTTCAAACTGATTCGCATTCATCGTGTCAATACGACTGTCTGTTTTAATGATGGTCTTACCACCTTCTTTCAAAATCTGTGTCATAGTCTTTCTTGTTATTATTTGTTAGTTCTTTTTTAATCTATTCCCTTAGTCATCGTCAACAAGTTTTTACCTTCCAAACGCTGGTAAGACACCTTGTTCATAATGTTCTTGACGATAAAGATACCCATACCGCCAAGATCACGGACTGCAGGATTGACATTCAAATCAGTTTCCTCCCGCATCGTTGGGTCAAACTCTCTGCCTTGATCGCTCAAAGTAAAAGTCAACTCCCTGCCATCGCTCTTAACCACTAGTTCAATTTCAGCTTCCACATCTTCAGGATAAGCATAGAAGATAACATTCGTAACCATCTCTTCCAATACGAGGTTCAGGTTCATCTGCAATTCCGTGCTCAGCCCAAGTTCTTCACCGATTTCCTCAATGAACTGGGCAACTTTCTGTAGTTCACTGATTTTATTAATGATGCGAATCTCCTTTCTCATAATGATTTATTTGCGATTGTGCAAAAATACAAATAGTTTTCGAAATTACCAACTTTTTGGGCAAAAACTTCCCAAAAGTCGATTAATTTGATAAAAATCGAAAGAAAGATGTAATAAAACTGGGAAAAACAACAAAAAAAATGGGACCCTCGTAAGAGTCCCATTCATAAGTATGGTTGTTCAAAATAATTAGCACTGTGCCAGTTTACCGTCAGAACCAAGCACGTTCACGATCTTGTGAATGTACATCTTCTTCATATTCTCACGAGCGGGCTTCAGATACTGACGAGGATCGAAGTCTCCAGGATGCTCAGCCAGGTGCTTGCGGATAGCAGCAGTCATAGCCAGACGAGAATCGGAGTCGATGTTGATCTTGCAGACAGCGCTCTTGGCTGCCTTACGCAGTTGCTCTTCGGGGATACCGATAGCAGCCTCGAGCTTACCACCAAACTCGTTGATGGTGTTCACCTCGTCCATAGGAACTGAAGATGAGCCATGAAGCACGATGGGGAATCCGGGAAGTTTCTTCTCAATCTCTGCAAGAATATCGAATGCCAATGGGGGCGGAACGAGCACGCCGTTCACGAGAGTGCACTGCTCAGGAGTGAACTTGTGAGCACCGTGAGAAGTACCGATAGAGATAGCCAGAGAGTCGCAACCTGTACGGGTAGCGAAGTCGATAACCTCCTCGGGCTTGGTGTAGTGAGACTCAGCAGCGCTGACCTCATCCTCGACACCTGCGAGCACACCCAACTCAGCCTCAACAGTCACATCGAACTGATGAGCGTAGTCAACCACCTTCTTTGCCAGAGCAACGTTCTCCTCATAAGGCAGATGAGAACCGTCGATCATCACTGAAGAGAAGCCCATGTCGATACAATCTTTACAGAGCTCGAAGGTGTCACCATGGTCGAGGTGCAACACGATCTCAGGATGCTCACAGCCCAGTTCCTTTGCGTATGCAACAGCACCCTCAGCCATGTAGCGAAGGATGGTAGCGTTAGCATAGTTACGGGCACCCTTGGAAACCTGCATGATAACAGGAGACTTAGTCTCTACAGCAGCCATCACGATAGCCTGCATCTGCTCCATGGTGTTGAAGTTGAAAGCTGGGATAGCATAACCACCGGCAACTGCTCTCTTAAACATCTCGCGGGTATTCACGAGACCCAAATCCTTGTAATTTACCATAACAATCTACAATTTAAATATATACGATTTACAAACTTTTTCTTAATCGTGTGCAAAGGTACGAATTAAAAGTGAATCGTGAATCGTGAATCGTGAATAATTTGCTACCGACAAAGGAAATTTCATATTTATTTGCAATGACGATAGATAGAAAGACTGATTTTGCCAAATTCACTTTTCACTTTTCACCATTCACTAATAACTATTCACTTCCGTCAAGACAGCGTGTGCGTATCGAGATACTGCTGCACCTCCTCTTTATAGTTATCGGAGATAGGGATAAACACATCACCAAATACGATACGGAAACGGTCAATAGAGCGCACCTCAGGCATGTGGACGATATAAGAGCGGTGAGTACGCAGGAACTCTGGGTGAGGCAGATAATCCTCCAGTTTCTTCATACTCATCAGCGACATGATCTTCTCGCCGTTTTTCAGACAGATACGCACATAATCTTTTAGACCTTCCACGTATAGGATATCGTCAAGGCAGACACGTAACAGTTTGTATTCGCTCTTGATGAACATGATACGATCATCGTTATAAGCCTCACGTTTCTGAAGGATATTATACCAATCCTGCGCTTTTTCCGTGGCACGAAGGAAATCCTCATAACTAATGGGTTTTAAAAGATAATCGAGGGCGTTCACCTTATAGCCTTCGAGGGCATATTGAGGGAAGGCTGTCGTAAAAATGATCTTGGTGTCTTTGGGTAAGATCTTTGCAAACTCCACACCACTAAGCTCTGGCATTTGAATGTCAAGAAACAATAGGGGCACCGGGTTGTCACGCAAATCACGCATGGCGGTAATCGCACTATTATAGGTACCCGTCAGATTCAGATAGGGCGTTTTTGCTACATAACTTTCCAGAAGACCTGCAGCCAATGGCTCGTCATCAATGATGGCACAATTAATTGTCATAGTTCCAGTTCTTTTTAAAATGTTTATAATTTAATTGTAATTTTCGAATAATAAGTACGACCATCAGGACCCGTTCCCTTTTCCCATACATACTTGTCAGGGTACAGCAAGTCAAGACGTCGCTGCACTTGCTCCAAACCAATACCATGACCACTGCGATCCTGTTCCGGCTTTGGGAAGTACGAATTCTCAATAGAACAAATCAGTTGTTTCTCACTACCGTCTTGTGGTATGACAGCCTTGATGAGAATGCGAATAAAACTGGGCTCCGTCATACTGACGCCATGCTTAAAGGCGTTCTCAATCAAAGAAATGAAAATCAGAGGTGCAACCTTGATATCAGCATCTGGGACAATTTTCTTAAATGTCACATCTACCGAATTAGGGAGTCTGATTTTCATCAAGTTCACATAATTCTCAAGGAATTGTATCTCATCATGTAAGTTGACCGATTCCTGCATATTATCGTACAACATGTGTCTCAGCATCTTCGACAGTTGCTGGATGGCATTTTGGGCCCGATAGGTATCCATCGCTGTCAACGCATAGATATTATTCAGCGTATTCAACAGGAAGTGCGGGTTAATCTGTGAACGAAGACTTTTCAACTCCGCTTCTGTACGATCTGCCTCTGCCCTGACACGTGCAGTTTCTGCATACTTACGGGCATTGTCGGCCCAAAACCACCGTTGTGCCAGTGCAATACAAGTAGCAGCGGTAGCAAAGATACCGAAGTTGATGAGGTCTCTCACATAGAAGAAGAACTCATCAATGGTATCGGGATTCCTGGGCATCAGCCCGCCTGGCTGGAACAGCACACGTGAATAGTCCATCCAATAGTGCAGCAGCACTGAGAAACTCACCGCCATCAGCACATTTATCATCAAATAATAACGATGCTTACCTTGCACGAAATATCGAGGCGTCAGCCAAAAATAGTTTGCATAGAAGACCACCATCAGCAACAATGGCGACAAACAATTCATCAGATATTGTAGCATGGACATGCCCGTACCACGCATATATTGCATCGGCGACAAGAACATGTAGGCCCAAAAGACAAAATGCATAAAATACTTCAGTCTTTTGTCCAACATCACCTTACCGATCATCTCTTTCTTACTCATGACGAATCGCTTCTATAGGATCCATATTTGCTGCCTTCTGTGCTGGGATATATCCGAAGAGCACACCGATAAACACACAGACAAGGAAAGATACGTAGATACTCCATGCTGGTACGCTGCTGGGCATACCGAAGGACGAGACGAATGTACTCGCCCCAACCCCGACAAGGACACCTATCAGTCCTCCCGTCACTGATATCAATACTGATTCGATAAGAAATTGCAAAGATATGACAGGCCCCGTGGCTCCCACAGCCATACGGAGTCCTATCTCTTTAGTACGCTCGGTCACAGAGACAAGCATGATATTCATGATACCGATACCCGCTACAAGTAGAGAGAAGGCTGCGGCTACGACAAGGATGATGGTTACCGTATCCATCGTCGATGACATCGTCTCCATCATCTCGGCCTGAGAACGGATGGTGAAATCGTCAGCAGCCTCATCCTTCAGTTTATGATTGTCGCGCAGCATCTGTGTCAGTTCCTCTATGGCGGCATCAGACAATTCTTCCGTAATGGCGGAACAAACAATGCTGGAGAAATAGGTCTGGGCAGCAATACGCTTCATAACAGTTGTATAGGGAGCGATGATCACATTGTCCTGGTCCATACCCCATGAGTTGTAACCCTTGGACTTCAGCACACCAACGATACGCATGGGGATCGACTTGAAGCGGATGGTCTTGCCGATGGGGTCGTGACCGTCGAAGAGTTCCTTGACGATGGTGGCTCCCACGAGACACACCTTCGCCGCCTTCTTGATATCCTCCTCGGTGAAGCAATCGCCTTCCTCAATCACCCACTGGCGGATGTCGAGATAGTCGGCCGACTCACCGTACATCGAGGCATTGGTATTGTTGTTACCATAGATGGCCTGTCCGCTGGCCGTCACCTCGGGCGACACCTTTGTCACGAACTTCTTCTCACGGACGATACGTTCGTAGTCGGCCATCTTCAAGGTCTGCATGGCAGAGGGATCCTGACGCACACCGCCTCGCATGTCGGCACCCGGACGGATAGTCAGCAGGTTGGTACCCATTGTGGAGAGCTCCGCGCGGATACTCTCCTTCGAGCCCTGTCCGATACTCATCATAATGATGACGGCTGCCACACCGATGATGATACCCAGCATCGAGAGGAAGGAGCGCATCTTGTTATTGGCCACCGCCTTCAGACTTACTTTTATGAGATTCAGTATATTCATAATCAATCATCATTCTGTGTCGGCAGCTTGGCAAGGGCTTCGGCTGCAGATTTGATATTCGTATTAATGGTATCTTCGCGGATCTTACCATCTCGCAGGTTGATATTACGGCTGGCATATTCGGCAATCTCAGGGTTGTGAGTCACGAAGATGATCGTGTTACCCTGCTTGTAGAGTTCCTGGAAGAGCACGAGCATCTCAAACGAGGTGCGGGTGTCGAGGTTACCTGTTGCCTCATCAGCAAGAAGCACGGCGGGGTCGTTAACCAAGGCGCGGGCGATGGCAACGCGCTGCATCTGGCCACCCGACATCTGGTTCGACTTATGGTACATACGGTCTCCCAGTCCCACGGCCTGCAGGGCCTTGATAGCCTTCTCACGACGCTCTGAGGCAGAGATCTCGGAGTTGTACATTAGCGGCAGCTCCACATTTTCCAAAGCGGTGGTCTTCGGCAACAGATTATAACTCTGGAACACGAAGCCGATCTTACGGTTACGCAGACGGGCACGCTTGGTCTTCGACATCGTCCGTACGCTGATGCCATCGAGGAAGTACTCACCGCTGGTGGGCGTGTCAAGACAGCCCAACTGGTTGAGCAGCGTCGACTTGCCGGAGCCGGAAGTACCCTGAATGGTGACGAACTCGCCCTCGTAGATCTTGAACGAGACCCCACGCAGCGCCTTCACCGTCTCCTCTCCCACCTGGAAGTAGCGCTTCACATTCTGCAGCTCAATGACGACTTTTCTATTATCTTCAGCCATAGCTTATTGTCTTCTTGGTGCCTGTCCACCGGCGTTACCACTCTGTCCGCCCTGGGCACCGCCTCTGTTGTTGTTTCTGTTACCACCCGGACGCGGCATGAACGGGTTCTGAGTCTGTCCGCCCTGCGGCATGGTCATTTCGCCACCCGTGATATTGAAATCGGTGAGTACCTCTGTACCCTCAGCGATGCCACCAGTGATTTCAGTCAGCACACCGTTGGTGGTTCCTGTCTCTACCTTATGGGCCTTGAACACGTTACCCTCCTTTGTCCACAGCTTGAACATGCCTTCGCAGTCCTCCACCTTCTCGTCTTTCTGCAACAGGGCTTCATTAGGAATGAAGCGCAGGGCCTTGGAGGGAACCACAAGCACGTTGTTCTTCTCTAGGGTGAAGATCGTCACATTCGCCGTCAGACCGGGTTTCAGCTTCAGGTCGTTGTTGGGCGCAGAGATCACCACCTCGTAAGTCACGACGTTACTCTCGGTCGTGGCCTGCTGGCGCACTTGTGTCACAGCACCCTCAAACTTGTCGTCGGGGAAAGCATCAACGGTGAAGCTCACGCGCTGACCCTCCTTCACGCCACCGATGTCGGCCTCGTCAATATCGGCAATCACACGCATGTTCGTCAAGTCCTGGGCGATGGTGAACAGCTCAGGGGTATTGAACGAGGCTGCCACCGTCTGACCTTCTTCCACTGCCTTCGACAACACAACACCATCGATGGGTGAAGTGATGGTAGCATAGCCAAGGTTCGTCTGGGCACGCTGCACACTCTCTCGTGACTGTGCCACCTGCTGCTTCGACTGCTCGTATTGCAGACGGGCACTCTCAAACTCGTCGGCACTCACCAGTCCCTTCTCATAGAGGGTCTTGTAACGCTCAAAGTTACTCTGCTGATAGTTCAGTGAACTCTGTGCAGAAGCAAGACTGGCCTTCTGGGCATTCAGCTCACTGATCAGGTTAGTACGGTCGAGTTCAGCTATCACCTGACCCTTCCTGACCACACTGTTATAGTCAACATAGAGTTTGGATACAATACCTGACACCTGTGTACCTACTGTCACACTCGTTACAGGCTCGATAGTACCCGTAGCAGTGATGGAGGTCTGGATATTCCCCATTTCTACCTTTGCCGTATCAAACGACACCTTTTCTTCTTTCTTTCCACCTGAGAGCAGGAAATACAAAATTGCAATCACGGCAATCACACCGATGGCAATCCAAAGTTTCTTATTCTTCATATCTTTCGTTTTTATTTTCTTACCTCTTACTTCTTACCTCTTACCTCTATTTAATCTCTCCCTCCGCATAGAGGTTCAGCATCTGCTTGTTGTAGATAGTCTGATACTTCGACTGCAACTGGTTCTGCTGGGCAGAGAGCAGATTGTCCTTGCCCTGCATCAGCTCCACAATGTTTTTCAGACCTAAACGGAACTGCTCAGAAAGCAACTCATAACTCTGCTGAGCACTCTCCACACTGAGCGAAGCAGCCTTGTATTTCTCCTGATTGGTAGTAGCATTCACCCAGAACTGCTGGATATCGCTGTAGAGGGTCTTCTGCTGGTCCTGCAAGTCGAGCTGTGCCTGCAACTGCTGAATCTTGGCTTTATTGACAGCAGTCTTCGTAGACCGACCGTCTACGATAGGCACACTCACACCCAGGCCCAACGATGTATTCACATTGTTCTTCACCTGTGAACCCCAGCCGTTGCCGCTCAATGAGTTCGTCGAGGTGGTTACACCGCCATTCACACTGACATTAGGCATCCATCCGGCCTTGGCGATGTTCAGACTCACATCGCTGCTCTTGATGGCGAGCTGCGAACGCTCTATCTCCGGACGACTCAGCAGCGCCCGCTCATAGATGCTATGCAACAAGGGGATGGGCGCAAGGATCTGCCCGTCGCTGATCTCAGGGATTGCCACATCGAATTCTGCCTCGTCGGTTATCTCCAGCAACTGCTTCAGCTGCAGTTTGTAGGTCATCAGCTGACTCTTGGCCTCCACGATGTTGTATTCGTCGTTGGCACGCTGCGAGGTGAGTTGGGCAAGATCAGCCTTCGACATCTTACCAACATTCACCATTTCCTGTCCACGCTCCTCGTTCTTCTTGGCAGTCTCAAGCGTCTGTTCACTCACCTTCACACTCTCATCGATATAGAGTATCTGGGTGAATATCTGGGCGATGCGCTCCTGAATGGTGTTAGCCGTCTCACGGGCCTGAAGGTCTGCCTGCTGCTCCGCAATGGCGTCAAGTTTCACGGTGTTGGTATTACGACCACCATTCCACACGGTCCACTGCCCGCTCACCGAGTAACTGCCATTATACGAAGTCTTGTTTACTTTTGTGTTCACCATACCGTTGGTTACCGTCGAGATACCTGTATCCTTCCAGGGCTGGTAACCGAGGCTTTGGTTTGTCGATGCATTAAGTGTTGGTAACAATGCCGCTTTCGCACTCTTCAGATCTTCTGTAGCACTCTGTTTCTGCAGTTGCGATTTCTTCAGCGTGATATTATTCGCCATAGCGTAGTCGATACAATCCTGCAGCGTCCATTGCTTCTGAGCAAAAGAACTGGAGAGTGAAAGGATAAGCGCAAAAAGCAGCGCAAGTCTCTTTTTCATATACCTATTTATATATTAATAATAACGTTTACACAATAACATGGGTGCAAAGGTACTAACAAACAACCAAACAAAAGAATGTTATAGACAAGAAATGGCGGTTAATAGACTTTAACCGCCAATTCTTCGATAAAACTCCCGATAGTTAATCAATTTAACGGTTCGAGCGCCAGTATTTCGCCCTTTTGAGTCTTGACATCATATTCATAAACCTTCCGGATTTCGACGTCATGCTGCTCCTTTATTTCTTTTGAAACAAGAGGCGTCTTCACCTTAGCCCCAGACAGGAACGGGTTCGGGCAGTCACCCTTTGCCTGTTTCAGGCCCTTGCCCTTCAAAGGAATATAGGAACGGATTCTCAACATGCCACCCAGTTCTGATTGGATGCTGGCCGACTTCAACTGTCCGCCATCCCAAATCTCGTCGACGACAAAACCACCTCGCGCACGCAAACCCTTCACTTCGCCCTTTGACCAGGCATCTGGCAAGGCGGGCAACAGATGAACGGCACCATCGTGACTTTGGAGCAGCATCTCTGCGATACCTGCAGCACAGCCGTAATTGCCATCGATTTGGAAAGGCGGATGAGCGTCAAACAGGTTCGGATAAGTACGCCCATCGGGATACTGCCTTGCACTTCTGTCGTCCGGAAGCAGATGGAGCATGTTCGACAATATCTTCAGCGCATGATTACCATCGAGCATCCTCGCCCAGAAGTTCACCTTCCATCCCAGGCTCCATCCCGTCGCCATATCGCCACGCTGCATCAGTGTCGTAGCTGCGGCAGAGAACAATTCGGGATGCTGGTAGGGAGAAATCTGATTCGAAGGATAGAGACCATAAAGATGTGACACGTGACGATGCTCGTCCCGGGGGTTGTCGGCATCAATGAGCCACTCCTGCAACTGACCATACTTACCGATCTGCATCGGAGGAAGATCTGCTAAAGTAGCCGTCAGCCGCTTCTTCAGGCCATTATCTTTCACTCCCAGCACCTTCATGGCAGAAAGAACGTTGCTGAGCACATCAAAGACAATCTGGTTGTCCATCGTCGAGCCGGCTGTCACCGTCGTTCCCTTTCCTTCAGGACCATGCTCAGGCGATACGGTAGGAACCGTCATCAGCCAACCATACTGCGGATGGCGCTGGACATAATCGAGCAGGAACTCAGCCGCCCCACGCATCACGGGGAACTGTTTCTTCAGGAAGGTCTTGTCGCCTGTAAAGAGATAATGCTGCCAGATATGAGTGGTGAGCCAGGCACCGCCCGTCGGGAACATACCCCAGGTAGTACCGTCCACAGGTCCGGCAATACGCCACAGGTCTGTGTTATGATGAGCCACCCAACCGCCACAGCCATACATCTCCTTCGCCGTAATGGCACCGGTCTCGCTCAAATCATCAATCATCGAGAACAAAGGCTCTGCTGCCTCGCTCAGATTACCGACATCGGCAATCCAATAGTTCATCTCAGTATTGATATTGATGGTATACTTCGAGTCCCAGGGGGCATTCATCTTATCATTCCACACACCCTGCAGATTAGCGGGCTGCCCTCCGGGCTGAGAAGCACAGATCAGCAGATAGCGGCCATACTGGAACATCAGGGCAGCCAGATCCATGTCGCTTCCGCCTGCAAAGGCAGCGAGACGTCTGTCTGTAGGAAGAGTCGAGCGGTTAGAGGTGGGCAGAGAGAGTGAAACGCGACCATATTGCGCCTGATACTTGGCGATATGAGCCGCCAGGATCTCCTGGAAGGTCCGACCTTGCAGACTTTTCCTCACCTGCTCATTTTTAGCAGAAGGATTACCACTGACATCATGATAATTGACGTAGTTGGTGGCTGCAGTGATATAGACTGTAGCCTGCGTGGCACCCTGCACAACCATACTCTGAGCCTCATCCTTCACCTTGCCGTCGGTATCCACCCAGATACGGCATTCGGCAGTCAGACCGGCAGCAATTCCCTCCTGGGCATCACCATTGACGGTAGCAATCAGGCAATGGTTCTCCACCCGCTGGGTATTCTGAAGTCCACACTCATAATAGAGGGAGAAATCAAGGGAGCCACCCTTGTCGGCTTCCATTCGGACGGCAATCACACGGTCGGCCATCGAGGCTATCGCAGTACGGCGGTAGTTCACACCAGCCACCTGATACTTCACATTCGCTGTGGCATTCTCCAGATTGAGCTCACGCTCATATCCCGTCGGATTCCTCTGGTTCCAGAACTTCAGGAACAGGTCTCCCAACGGCAGGAACCGCATGCCATGAGGGCCTTTGAAGAAATATTTGTCGAGCAGCTTATGCGCCTCACCTTCCTTACCTTCGAAAATCAGCTGGCGGATCTCCTGCAGATGGGCTTTCGCCTCCGGACTGTTGTTGTTATGCGGCGAACCCGACCAGAACGTTTCCTCATTCAACTGGATCTGCTCCGTATCGGCACCGCCATAGACCATCGCGCCCAGAGCGGAGTTGCCAATCGGCAAAGCCTCCAACCAATGAGAAGCCGCCTTGTCATACCAAAGGCGGCGACTCTCTGCCTGCACCTGACTGACCGTCAAGACAGACAAAAGGATAATAACCAGTCTTCTCATTGGGAATTACTTCTCGCTGCTATCAATCATTTTCCAAATGCCGGCAGCGCAGGCAGCACCAACGAACGGACCAACGATGAAGATCCAAAGGTTAGTCAGAGCCGTACCTCCCTGGAAGATGGCGGGAGCAATCGAACGGGCGGGGTTCACCGAAGTACCAGTATAGCGGATACATACCAGGTGAACCAATACCAGCGACAGACCGATGGCCAGACCGGCAAAGTTGTTGGTAGCGCCGTTGGTCTTGGCAGTAGCACCGAGCACCACAAGCACAAACACACATGTGAAGATGATCTCAGCCAACAGACCGCCGAGCATGCTCACGTTGGCCTGCAGGTCGTTAGCACCTGTTCCTTCGAGACCCGGCACATTCTCGGTGAGAATATACAGCAGGAAAGAGCCAATAAAGGCACCAATCACCTGGAAGAGCATATACATACCACAGTCCTTAGCATTCATCCGTCCGCTAAGATAGCAACCGAGCGTGATGGCCGGATTGATGTGGCAACCGGAGATGCCGCCGATGGTATAAGCCATTGCCACGACAGCCAGGCCAAAGGCCAGAGCCGTACCCACCACAGCGGGGATATTGTTTACAGGATCACAACCCAGGCTGACGGCAACACCGCAACCCATCAACACGAGCACCATCGTGCCCACCATTTCTGCTAAATACTTTTTCATAATGCTTATAGTTTTGATGATTAATGAAAATTCGTTTCTAGGGCACAAAGATAAGAAAAATTTCCTTTGCCTCCAAATATTATGGCAAAAAAGTGTGAATAGCATGGGCTACGGTATAGGCAGTAGTCCATGCAGCCTGGAAATTGAAGCCTCCGGTGATGCCGTCAATATCAAGCACCTCGCCTGCGAAAAACAGCCGGGGCACGTGACGGCTCTCGAGCGTTGAAGGATGGACCGACGAGAGCGCAATACCGCCACATGTGACGAACTCGTCCTTAAACGCAGCCCGCCCGGCTATCTGATAACTGTCGCCTCCGCTCAGCAGATTCGCCAGACGGTTCAGCTCCTTCTTGTTGAGACTCCCCCAACGGCCATTCGCCCGCTCGCCGAGGCACTTCTCCAGCAGATAGCCCCATAACCGCGAGGGAATGCCGCAGGGCGACACCGTCTTTATCTGTTTCTGGGGATTGCGGATGACCATCTCGTCGAGTTGGGACAGAACCTCCGTATCACGAAGCTTCGTCCAGTTCACGGCAAGGGGACACTGATACTGTTTTTCCGCCAACAGCCGCGCGCCATAGCTCGACAGCTTCAGAATAGCCGGCCCGCTCATGCCCCAATGGGTAATCAGCAGCGGCCCTTCCGCCCGCAGTTTCGTGCCAGGGATCATCGTCACCACATCCTCCACCACCGTTCCCATCAGCGCATGCAGCGCCTCGTCGGCAATCTGAAAGGTGAAGAGCGAGGGTACAGGCAGTTCTATTGCATGTCCCATGTCGCTGAGCCATCGCAAACCGTCGGCCTTGGGCGATCCGCCCGTGGTTACGGCGATGAAGTCATAGTCGTTGAGTAGCTCCAATGAATCAATCTTCGCCTCTGAACGGATCTCTATGCCGTGTCTTCGCGCCTCGGCAAGGAAACAATTGATAATCGTATGCGAATCCTGCGACAAGGGAAACACACATTGGTCGTCTTGCGTGGTCAGTCGTACCCCGTGACGCTCAAACCAGTCATAGGCATCCGCCTGCGAAAAGCCCTTCATCAGCCGTTTCATCAGACGGTGTCCGCGGGGATAGACGGCCGAGAGATCGCGCACATCAGCAAACGAATTAGTGCAGTTGCAGCGCCCGCCGCCCGAAATTTCCACCTTCGTCAGCACGCGCTTCGACTTCTCGAAGATGGTCACCTCCATCTCGGGCCGCAGCTCCTTGAGATTGATGGCCAGGAAGAATCCCGCTGCCCCGCCGCCGATGATCGCTGTTTTCATCTGAGTATTCTGAGCATTCCGATTTCTTCCTACTGTCCCCCGAGTCTTTCGAAATATTCCGCGATATCATCCCACGTCTTGAAGGTGTCGCTACCGAACTCAATGTGCGTCGCCATGCCTGACCAACTATCCTCATCGCCGATAAAGTAATCGCCATACAAGAGGTCGCGCCGCAGCATAAAGACGGTATGATTCCATGCCGGTACGTTGATATACTCATAGAGCCACTGGTTGACGTCGGCATAATAGACCGTATCCACGGGCGCCGCTGCCACGAAGAACACCTGATAGTGCTCAATCAGCCAGCGCACCGTCTTCTGCACAGAACTCATCGGTGCCTCGTAGATGTCGGAAAGCGTCTCCATGCCGATATACACGATGGGGCGCTGGCGGTGCTCCTGCCGGTCGTCGATCCAGCGCATCACAGGCACCACCGAGTGCATAAACGACTTGTCGTTCATCCTGTGCTCGCCGTGGAAGCGGATAGCGGTGGCATACTGGCTCCGGAACAGGTCGTAGGTGTCGACCGTGGTGTCCTCATCGCCGAAGAGCCCCCACACGCGGCCCCGTTCCTCGGGATTGACGCCCGAGAAGCACTGCTCCGTCATCTCCTTGTATTCCTTCACCAGGGCCTTCGTCACAATGAAGTCCTGCACCCCGTCCTGACGGGGATTCTGGAAGTGCTGGGCGCCCATCATACCGTGATCCTTCATCGTGTCGCCCATACGCAGGGCGGGATTCACCAGTATGCGGTCGAAACCGTAGAGCATCTCCGCATACATGCCGCCCATCGATGTTCCCACGACGAGGTCTGGCTTTTCAGCATCACAGGTCTGCCGCAGCAGGTCCATCGCCTCCTGCGGATGGATAGGCAGGTCGGGTGCGATGACCGTCGCATTGGGGAAAACCTCGCGGATTCGTGTCACCGTCCCGCTCTGACCCGACGATGCGAAGCCGTGCACATAAAGTATCTTCTTTCCCTTGAACAATTCGGGAAACTGCTTGATGTAAGGATTTGTCTGTTCCATATTCTAATCTTTGTATTTACTAGTGTGCAAAGATACGAATAAGTGAGCGAAATACCAAATTTATTTGGGAATTTCCGAGCGTGAGTATCTTCGGTCGCAGCCCAAAGATACGAAAATCAGTCGAAAGAACCAAGACTTTCGACTGATTTCTTTTTTCGGATCTTTTTCTGACAAGCCGTCTCGTGAGAATCGTGCATTACTCAACAATCGGTCATCAGGTCGCAAATACGCAAGTTTTGAGCATATTACCTAAGCGTCTGATATATTGCAAGTTATGATTTTGATATTTTTATTGTCGTCGATAGGGGTCATCTATGGGTCGTCCAGATAGTACTTATCACTCGTTCGAATGGCACCTTCAACTCATTCGGATAATCCCTATCAGGGGAAAGGGATTATTTGAACAAGTCGTTCAGACTATCTGAACCACCGTTTTGCTACGTCTGAGCTGCCAGTTCCCTATCTCCAAACCGTCACTTCCCCGATTTCAGCCGTTTCCGTCTCCTAGAACAAGTAACTACCCAAGCGCTTTTTTAGGCAATTTTTCCTGACATTGCAAAATAGGAGTTAATCACCGATTCGCTCGACGATGAAGTCGCAGGCTGAGAACCAGTTGCTGCCCTCGCCGTATTTCAGGGCGATGCTGCGATCGACGGTGACTCCATAGGTGAGGGCATGGTTAGGGATATCATCGGTAATGGTGATGTCGTCGAGGTAGATGCGGTTCCAACCGTAGCCCTGTCCACCATGGGCCGAAGCTTTGTTGAGGTCAAGAGCCAGGACGCCCTTGTGGGCATTAGCCATACGTGAGAAGCGGCTGAGGGCGGAGAACCACACGTTGCCACCCGTATCGCCATCGGCGGGGATCTCCTTGCGGACGGTATGGTCTCCCACCTGCGCAAAGATGAGCATGGCAGAGTGGCCACTGTTGGTATCATCGGCACGTACGACGGCTGAAACGCGATAGCGGCCCGGGTGCAAATCCTTGAGGGTATGCTCGATGCGAAGGCCTTTGCTGTAATCCGCGCTATTCATGTGGATATAACCCGTCTGCTGGTCGGCGGTATAGTGTTCGCCACGGGCCGTAAAGGCATCAAGGCTGTTATATGTCATAGAGCCATGGATGACGGTCCAGTGGTTACGGTTCAAATAGTCCTGATCAGCTTCGCTCAGACTGTCGATGTCGGCAGTTTGGTTGCGCATGTTGAAGAGATAGAGCTGTACAAAGTCGACCTGCTTCTTCAGTTCCTCTGGCAAGTCTTTGGCGATGTCGTCGGTCATGCGTTTCAGTTCAAGCACCTGCTGGCCTGAGAGCAGGAAGGGATAGCTCTCCACCTCTTTTTGGAGTGTCTGGCAGATGGCCTTCTGCTCGGTGAGGGTGGCGGTACGGCTCAGCTCCGCCATACGCTGCACCTTTGCTTGAAGGGCCTCGTAGCTGGTCTTGAGGTTGAGCGTTCTGGGCTCGTCGTAGAGCTGCTGCGCCATCGTGTTGTAATTATACTGGTACATTTCGACCAGCGTGTCGGTGTCGAGGGCCTTGGCGCGCTCGGGTTCCTTTTTGCGGATGTCATACAACAGGTTCTGCGCCACGCTGAGGGCCGTGTTGCTGCGGTCGAGGTATTCCTCGCCATTGTAGGATTTAATCTGCGGCGTAGACTTGAGCTTCGGGCAATGGAATTCGTACATGATGCCTGTTGTCATATAGTACTTGTGCTGGCTGTCGATGGGGGCATCCTCATCATAGCCACACCATGTAAGCAGATAGGTGGAACGGAAGCCGTCGTCGTCCTTGAAACCGATGATGCGAACGTTCATCGTGGGGTGTAGCTGAAGTGGGATAGTCTCGCCCTCCTCGCCCCATGCGATGCTGACACCGGGGAAGACGGCCTGCTCGTCGCCTGCCACATATCTGTAGTAGCTGGAGGCATAGGGTGACTGCTGGTCGTAGGCATCGAGGATGTGCCGCAAGGGCAGGTTGGGATCGTCGGGCACATTGCGGAACTCGAAGCGCCAGCCATCGAGATAGAGCGGTCCTACGGCAGCACTGCTGTTCGAGAGCTTCACGACATGTATCTTGTTCTTGGGCACAAGACCCGCGCCGTCGAGGGCCGTCC
>JAFZCU010000012.1 GCA_017556145.1 Prevotella sp.
AAGATTGTAATAGCATGATAAAAGCACGCTTGTTTTTATACATTTTGACAGGACTGCTGGTGTTTTCCAGCTGCTCCAAAGAAGAAGAGCAGTTTAAGTCGCCCCAGGCACCTCATGAATTCAAACTGTCGAAAAACAGTATTCAAGCCGGTTATACATCAGGCTTCGAGAATGTGTATTTTACTGCCGATCTGGCCATCACGTGGACGGCGACGACTTCGGCCGACTGGCTCTCGGTGTCGCCGACATCGGGCACTGGTGGCACTACGCTCCGCATAGACTGGCAGGAAAACACGACAGCTGCCGACCGCGAGGCAACGGTCACGATTTCGGAAGGTCAGAAGGAACTGACGGTGTATGTCAAACAAGGCCAGAAACCTGCTGAACTGGTGAGTACCCGCGCCATTCCGGGAAATCTGATCAAAGGCGAAAAGGACTCCGTGGAGTTTGTCTTCGACAGACCCTTAGGCGCGCTGAATGTATGGTCGAACAGCGAGTTTTATTCGATAGAAGATAAGACCGAGAAGGTGGACAACGAGGGCCTCCGCTGGAGAATGCCGTTGAAGATTTCCAAGCAGGGAATGGATGTGCAGTTGGTGGTGGCCTACAAGTCGGCAAGCGACTGGGTGGAGCGTAAGAAAGGGGTCTCTGTACCTTTCTATCAAAAGAAATACGTGATCACGCAGGAGAATGAGTGGATCACTTATATGACGCTCTCGCTCGACAAGCAGAGCTTCTGGATAGGTGTCGACAACTGGGAGCCGGAGAAAAGACGGCTGGTGCAGGTGTCGCTCGATGACATGAAGGAAATCAAGAGCGTGAAAATGCCCTACGCTGTCACCCACCTCTGCATGAATCCGTATAACGGGCTGCTCTACGTGATGGGTAATCAGGACTATTTCTGCGTGGTAGACCCTGCGAAGGGCGACATCGTGAAGAAGGTTCAGATAGAGACCTCGCCCTATGCCCATCCCCAGTATCCTGAGAACTGTGCCGCCGAGGTGGCGTTTACGAACGACGGGTTTGGTGTGCTGCGACTCATATCGCCCAGCAGCACAGGCATGGAATGGCGTTATATCGACAGTGCCGACGACGACAAGATCACGCTGAGCGGCTATGACTGGGCGGAACATCAGTTTGAACACCTGTACGTGAATCACGACGGCTCGCGCATCTATGCCAGCATGTATCCGAACCTCTATAGCCCGATGGAATGGGTGAACAGGCAGCACAAGAAGCCGGTGGAAGTGAATATCAGCCCCAGGTTCCAGTCGAACAAATCCTTCGCCGGTGGTAATCTGATGGACTTGGTGATGTCGCCCTTTGCCAATAAGGCCTTCATCTGTACAGCCCCCGGCAGCGAGTGCGTGGTTACGCTGGAGCCGTTGTCGTATTCGGAGGTGTGTGAAGAGGAGGCCCGCGATTCGAAATGTGCGTGGGACTGGAATGTTCCTGAGCGCGACTATATCTATCAGGTATGCTCGACTGACGGCTGCCTGGAACTCTACGATATGACGGAGGGTCGTGGCATTTTCGGTACATACCACCGGTTTATCGGTAATGAAACGGCGAAGAACTGCTATTTCCTGCCAGCCACCGATGAGTTGGTGGTATCCTCATACGATGGTGTATGGGTATTAGATGCTGCCGCGATGAAAGCTAAGAAATTGTAATATAAACAGATAAGATGAAAAAGGTATTCTATGTGTATATTTCTCTCATGATGTGCATGTTTGCGTCATGTCAGAAAGATGAGGATGTTGCTCCCGAACCACAGCCGGAGCCAGAGCCGGAAAAACCCGTGATTAAGTATGCTGAGTATGAAACGACTGACGACTACGTGGACCTCGGCGTGGGCAATTTCATGATTGCCACCAAGAACTTAGGTGCCAAGCGGCCCGAGGACACCGGCGACTTCTTTGCCTGGGGTGAGACGGAGCCCAAGGAGGTCTATTCGTGGGAAACATACAAGTTGAGAGCCTCCAATTTATACTATAGGGACAACGAGTTCCTTCAAGCTCAGGATGATGCTGCAACGGTGATTTTGGGCAAAGGATGGCGCCTGCCGACAGTTGAAGAGGTGAAGCTCCTGGCAGATTCGTATACGACCGACGAAGCATGTTGCAGGATGAGGCCCACCGTCAGAAACGGCGTCTTCGGCTTCATGCTGATTGGACGTAACGGCAACTCGGTATTCTTCCCGTCTACCGGACGCATGCAGGGCAGCGAACTGATCACCTGGGACAACGACACCAAGATGTGGTGCAAGGACTGTGCGAAGAGCAGGGATTTGGAAGTCTTCACCATCGACCAGTTAGGTGTGACGACCTATTATTCGGTTGACAGAAGCGAGGGTCTTCCCATACGTCCCGTCAAAGAACGGGCTTCGGCTGACACCGTATTCCTGAAACTGAACGTCCTCGACCGCAATATTGCAGAAGCCCAAATAATGCTGAACACCCTCAACCCCGCAGAATACAGCGCAGAAAGCTATCAGACACTTGACAGCAATTGGCAGCGGGCTGTCGCCATGAGATCGTATGCTGTCGAGAACGACGGACAGAAGAAATACGACTATGTAGACCTCATCAATAAGGTGAATAAGGCCTTGCAGGATTCAATCGACCATGCCTCCCACTTCCTGGCATTGGCTATGTTTGAATTGTCGCCCCTACCCAAGGCCAGCGACATCAAGGCTGTGGACCTCGGACTGTCTGTGCGCTGGGCATCGGCCAACATAGGCGCACGCACGGAGACGGAATTCGGCTATTTCATCGCATGGGGAGAGTTAGGGCCAAAGCAGACACGTTATGACTGGGAGCATTATAAGTTCTGCAAGGAAGTGTACGAAGGCGACAGAGATTACAGCAAGTTCTCGAAATATGTGACAGACAGCAAATGGGGTGAGGTAGACGGAAAGACACGACTCGACCTCGAGGACGACGCAGCCCATGAATTCATGGGTGGCGACTGGCGTATGCCTACCCCTGATGAGTTTCAGGAACTTGTCGACAACTGCAGTTTCGAGAATGTGACGCTGAATGGCAAGACTGTGATGAAGGCGACGGGACCTAACGGCAACTACATCTATTTCCCGCACACAGGGTCTACTGAAGTCATGGACGAGATATACTGTTGGACAACAGACATGGTTCCCGGCGCCAATCAGCGTGCCATCTGTTATTCCATCCAATCGTTCTGGGGGGAGGCATACAAGACGTGGGAAGACCGGTATGCCGGCCTCACCATCCGTGCGGTCTGTCCGTAAACGCGTTGCGAAATGAAAAAAGCCCCGAAATGCCGGGGCTTTTAAATTATAGGCTGTATTCAAACATGACGATGGAGTAGGGCGCCATCTCGTATTTGAATTTTTTCTGGGCCTTGATCTGTTCCTTCTGCGGAATGATGGGCTGAACCTCGTAGTTGTTCTCCTGGTCAGGCTGTCCGCTGATGGTGGTCTTGGTGGCCATCTTCTTGATTCCGAAGCGGCTGAGATTGATGTTCGCCGTCTTGGCGTTGGCACCGGCGTTGCAGAGCTTGACGTAGAGCTTACGCGTCTTGACATTCAGGACGACGCTCTGGCCCTGCAGGAAGCCGCTCTCCTGACCTTCGGGCAGGCCTTGCCAGCGGGGTGCGACATCGGGATTGCCGATGGTCACGCAGTCGCCATAGTAATACTGGCCGCTTGACTGTCCGAACATCTGCTGCACATAATAGCTGCAGGTGAGGAACGGGCGCTCGTTGTCGAAGTAGATCAGGTCGGGATTCCAGTTGGTATTGGTCTTCTTGGCGAAGAGGGGTGCGTAGGAACTCATGGCTACGATATCGCCATTGGCCTCGACATGCAGCAGATAGAGACCCTCGGCCAGGGCGTCGATGAGCTTCTTATCCTTGGCGGCATATTCGCCTAAGTAGACCTTGGTCTTGCGGTCGCGGGGATAGTAGTTGTACTGGCGGCTGCTCAGGAAATAGGCGTTGGGCTCATAGTAGTGCTCGTCGATGATGGGCATGCCCAGCTCGTCGGCCAGTTTCCAGCCGTTGTCGAGGTCGGAGTTGCCGGGGTGGGAGCCAGGACCGGCTGTTCCCACGATGACAATCTCGGGATGTGCCTTCATCACGCGTTCATATATATATCTAAAGCGCTCGCAGAACTCCGGTGAGATGCGCTCCTCGTTGCCGAGACCGAGATACTTCAGGTTGAAGGGCTTGGGATGGCCGGCATCGGCACGCATCTTCGCCCACTTGTTGGTGGCGGGGTCGCCATTGGCCCACTCGATGAGGTCGATGGCCTCGTCAACCCATTCGTCCATCTCGCTCATGGGCACCACGTCCTGTGCCTGACCGCGCATGCCCCAGCCGCCATTGGCGCCCTGACAACTCACACCACAAGGCAGGATAGGCAGGGGCTCCATGCCGGTGTCCTCGCAGAACTGGAAATACTCGAAGAAGCCGAGTCCCATGCTCTGATGGTAACCCCACGTGTTCTTCAGCCCGCGACGCTGTTCCTTGGGGCCGATGGTGGTCTTCCAGCGATAGGTGTCCCAGAATCCGTCGCCACCGCCATGTACCACGCAACCGCCGGGGAAGCGCATGAACTTAGGCTGGAGGTCGGCCAGTGCCTGAGCCAGGTCAGGACGCAGACCGTGACCCTTGAAGGTGTTCTGAGGCATGAGCGATACCATGTCGACGTCGAGGTCACCGGTGTTGAGCACGAGGATCTGGAGCGAAGCATTCTGGCAGGTGCTGTCGGGTGTCAGCACGGCCTGGTACTTCTGCCATGCGGTGTTGCTAACGTCGAGTTTGGCCTCAGCCAGGAGTTTCGGGTCTCTGGGTCCGAAGCCGAAGCCGCGGCCCTGAGGTTGTGCTACCAATGCCACACGAACCTTCTTAGCTGCACCGATGTTGCGCAGGAAGACGGAGAAGTCGTATTTCTCGCCAGCCTTCACCGAGATACCATCGAAACCGTCGTTCTGGATGCCGTAGCCCGTCCAGCCCCGGTAGTCGTAATACTCTTTGGCGCGCTCGGTGTGCAGGCGCATGTAGGTGGGGTTGTTGGGATGGATGGGATTATCCATGCGAACGTCCAGGCGTCCGAGGGAGTGTCCTGGACGGATTGCCTTCCAGGCGGTGCCGGGTCCCCAGCCGTCACGCTCAGAGGGGCTGTACTCGAACGAGCCGTTCTGGATCAGTTCGGCATAAAGTCCGCCGTCGGCACTGGAGCTGATATCCTCGAAGAAGATACCGATGAGTTCGTCACTGATGGCCTTCCCGCCAGCGGGGGCCTTCATCGTTTTCTGGGCAGAGAGTCCCAAAGTGGCTGCCAGGAAGGCAGCGCAGATTGTCATTCGTTTTTTCATCGTTTTGTAATGGTTGTAAGTGAATTTTCGGCAAAGATACGAAAAAAAAACGATGTAGCCCCATTCTTCCACATAAATATGTGTAAAAGCAACGAATCCGAAAGACTTTGAAACAAATGATACAAGAAGAAAAGTATCGGAAACATATACCATACAACTGATTGCGAATTCTTTGTAACTTTGCAACCGAAATATAATAGTAATCTGAAAATGAAGTTTAAGAAAGCAGTTCTTACAGCTGTTGTCATGGCGGCGATGCCCGCAATGGCCCAGAATCCGTTCGTTCAGACATGGTTTACAAGCGACCCTGCGCCGATGGTTCACAATGGTACGATGTATGTGTATACCGGCCATGATGAGGATGGCGCCGATTTCTTCTGGATGCAGGAGTGGCGCGTCTATTCCTCACAGGATATGGTGAACTGGCAGGACCATGGTTCTCCTCTGGCTTTGGAGAGTTTCTCATGGGCCGACGACCGTGCCTGGGCCTCGCAGACGATTGAGCGCGACGGGAAGTTCTATTGGTACATCTGCGCCCATTCGCGGCTGTCGAGAGGGATGGCTATCGGTGTGGCGGTGGCAGATTCGCCCACCGGTCCTTTCCGTGATGCGATAGGAAAACCGCTGTTTGAGAACGGCTCGTGGGATCACATCGACCCCACGGTGATGATCGATGATGACGGTCAGGCGTGGCTGATGTGGGGAAATCCTCGTGTCTATTACCTCAAGCTGAACCGTGACATGATTTCCTACTCCGGTGAGCTGGGCAGGCTCGACATGACGGAGGAGGGCTTCGGTGCACCGTCGATGGACAAGCGCGAGAAGGATAAGAAATACAAGGATAACTATACCGAGGGTCCGTGGCTCCGCAAGGTCGATGCCTTAAAATACAAGGTAGACCCGCAGAAGGCCTATCAGCTGTTGTATGCCGCCGGTGGTGTGCCAGAGCATATCTCCTACAGCACGGCGCCGTCGCCCACAGGTCCCTGGACCTACGCTGGCATCATCATGCCTCTCTGCGATACCGGTTCGTTTACGAACCACTGCGGCGTGGCCGATTTCAAGGGCCACAGCTATTTCTTCTACCATACGGGCAAACTGCCCTACGGCGGTGGTTTCGGGCGCAGTGTGGCTGTCGAGGAGTTCAAGTATAATCCTGATGGCAGCTTCCCCACGATTATGCCGACGGATGAGGGTGTGAAGCCCGTGGGCGAGTTTGATCCTTACCGGAAGGTGGAAGCTGAGACAATGGCCTTCTCGAAGGGCGTGAAGACCGAGCAGAACGATGAGGTGGGCGTCTACGTGACTGATATCCACAATGGCGACTATATCAAGCTGCAGAATGTAGGTTTCGGGAATAAGATTCCCCGTACATTCAAGGCCCGCGTAGCCAGCGGCCTGCGTGGCGGTCAGATTGAGATCCGCCTCGATAGTATCCATGGAAGGCTGCTTGGTAAAGTCAACGTACCCGGCACCGGTGGCTGGGAGAAGTGGCAGACCATCAACCTCGATCTGGACTATTCGACGCTGAAGGACATCGACGCACCGACCCGTACTATTTCCGGCCTTTCCCTGCCGGAGACTGCCGACCTGTATTTTGTGTTCACAGGCCGCAAGGGTCCGAAGCTCTTCAACTTCGACTGGTGGGAGATGCAAGGGTTGGAGCAGGTGAACATGCCGCTCTTCCAGACGAAATACACAGCCGACCCCTCGCCGATGGTCGTGGGCGACACCTTGTTCTTGTATACCTCGCACGATGCCTCACCAGAGGACATCCCCGACCTGAATGAGAAGAGCTCTGCCGGTTTCTTTATGTACGACTGGCTCTTGTGGTCGACCACCGATATGGTGAACTGGACGGAGCACGGTGCTGTCGCCTCGCTGAAGGAATTCCCATGGCGTAGTCGTGAGAACGGTGCCTGGGCCATCCAGACCGTCGAGCGCAACGGAAAGTACTACCTCTATGCCCCGTTGCATGGACACGGCATCGGTGTGCTCGTGGCAGATTCACCCTACGGACCTTTCAAAGACCCGCTCGGTGAGCCACTGGTATGGCAGAAAGAGCACTGGGAGGACATCGACCCCTCCGTGTTCATCGATGATGACGGTCAGGCTTGGATGTACTGGGGTAATCCCCATATCTATTACGTCAAGCTCAATGAAGATATGATCTCCACCAATGGCGATATCTATGTGGTCAATCAGCAGGATGGTGTGGCGCGTCCCGTCAATGAGGAAGGCGCCAAGATCAACCTCCGTGTGCCTGGCAGACAGAAAGCCAGCTGGGCCATTCAGCATTATCAGGAGGGACCGTGGATATATAAAAGGAGTCAGGAGTCAGGAGACAGGAGTCAGGAGACAGGAGTCAGGAGTCAGGAGACAGGAGTCAGGAGTCAGGAGACAGGAGTCAGGAGTCAGTATTATCTTGCCTTTGCAAGTACCTGCTGTCCGGAGGCGCTGGGCTATGCCATGAGCGACAGTCCTACTGGTCCTTGGGTGGAAAAAGGCTATATCATGCGTCCTACAGAGCGCGACCGCGGCAACCATCCCGGCATCTGCGATTTCAAGGGTCACAGCTACGTCTTCGGACAGAACTACGACCTGATGCACCTTGAGACCTTCGTTCACCACGAGCGTCGCAGTGTCTCGGCACAGGAGATTACCTATAATGCCGACGGTACCATCCAGGAGATTCCCTACTGGCTGGATCAGCAGCCCATGAAGCAGCTGCAATGGCTGAACCCCTACCAGCGTGTGGAGGCTGAGACCATGGCCTGGGGCTTCGGTCTGAAGAGCGCGAAGATGGGTATCGAGAACACAGGCGTGGTGAAGGATATGCCGGAGTCGACGGGTAAGAAGAATATGTATATTTTTGATCTCAACGATGGTGAGTATATCCGTCTGCGTGGCGTGGACTTCGGCAGTAAGGGTGCCAAGAGCTTTGCCATCACAGCAGCCGCTACAGGTACAGCTACCGTTACCCTGCGCCTCGACAGCAATAAGGGCGAGGTCATCGGTACAGCCGTTATCAAGGGCACGGGCTCTTTGGAGAAATACAAGCCTTATACAGGCAAGGTGAAGAATGCAACGGGCGTACACGACCTGTATATCTGTTTCGACAAAACTCAGGGTGACGTTCGTCTCGACTGGTGGACATTCAAACAATAATCATTTTTTTATATCAACATTTTCTAATATCAACGACTTATGAAGAAAGTTTTATTATCAGCAATTCTGATGGGCTTTGCAGCTTTTGCTTCTGCACAGCCCCAGGGTGGTTTCGGCGGCTTCGGCGGTTTCCAGAGACCACAGGTGAAACTCGAAACCTCCCAGGAATGGAAGGATGTGAACTATGCAGGTGACGACCAGGCTTACCACACCTGTGACATCTATCTGCCGAAGAAAGAGGCTGCCAGCTATCCCGTGGTGATCCACATCTACGGCTCTGCCTGGTTCAGCAACAACGGCAAAGGTGGTGCCGACCTCGGTACCATCGTGAATGCCCTGCTCAATGCCGGTTATGCCGTGGTATGTCCGAACCATCGCAGCAGCGGCGATGCCAAGTGGCCTGCTCAGATCCACGACATCCGTGCCGTCATCCGTTTCGTACGCGGTGAGGCGAAGAAGTATAAGTTCGATCCCTCGTTTGTGGCTACCAGCGGCTTCTCTTCCGGTGGTCACCTCTCTTCAACAGCAGCTACTACCAGTGGCCTGAAGCAGACGAAGGTGGGTTCTTACGACATCGACCTCGAGGGTAATCTCGGTAATTATCTGAAGGAGAGCAGCACTGTGAATGCGGCCTGCGACTGGTCGGGTCCTGTGGATCTCACGAAGATGGACTGCGGCCCTGGCATGAGCATGGGTGCTAATAGTCCTGAGGATGTGCTGCTCGATTCGAAGCTCGACAAGGAGCCGGACAAGTATCGCAGCCTGAGTGCCACCTACTATGTCAACAAGAAGAATCCGCCAATCATCATCTTCCACGGTGAGAAGGACAATGTCGTTCCCTGCTGTCAGGGTAAGATGTTCTACGAGAAGCTGGTCGAGGCCGGTGTGAAGACTGAGGCCACCTTCGTTCCCGAGGGCGGACACGGCATGGGCATGTATTCAGAGGAGAACCTCCAGAAGATGGTGAACTTCCTGAATAGCGTAAGAACAGGTAAGTAATATTTCTCTTAACAACGGATTTAACGGATTACACGGATTTGTAGACTCTTGATAGTACTGAGTATAATCCGTAATTTCCGTTAAATCCGTTGTTTTATAATAATCTGAACTTCTTGTTTTTTATCTTTGAATGACCTTGCGTCCGTTGCGGATGACGATGCCCTTATAGGTCTCGTCTACACGTTGGCCAGAGAGGTTGTAGATGGCGTTGTTGGTGTTGGTCTTGGCGAGATTGGTCTTGACACCCTGTATAGCCGTGGCGTGGGGCTGCTCAACATTGACGAGATAGCTTGTCTTGATGTTCGCCTTTGCGATGGTGGGGATATTCATCACAAACACTTCGGCGGCTCCGTCGGGATAGCGCCCAACACTCTCGTCTCCCCCGTGGCGCGTATAGGTGAACTTATCGTTCCACGACTCGTCGGCAGCCGTCAGCATCAAGTCGCCGCTATTGTTGTCGAGTTTGAACGTGGCGTGCAACTGCGATTCCGTGTCGAGCTTGTCGCACCAGATGACGAGATAGCCGTGAGCGGGGATGATCGTTGAGGTCTCGGTGTCATCTTTGGAAATCTGATACATCGTGGGCTTGTTCAGATTGTTGGTCAGATACATGCCTTCCACGTCAATGGGGCTGTCCGTGGTATTGTAAAGCTCCAGCCAGTCGTTGCGCTTGAACTGCTCATTGACGTAAATGCTGTTGGAGGCGCTCACTTCGTTGATGCGTACAGGTGTCAGGCCCTGTGCAGCGCGCTCGGCGTCGTTCAGCGGGGTGAAGCAGGCCACGAGCGACACGGCGCTCTCGTTCGCCGCCAGCTCGATGACGGGATTCTCCGATACGAATCCGTCCGAGGTGGAGCCCATGGTGGTGTAGACCTCGCCAGCCCAGAACTGGTCGCTGGAGGAGGCCTTGTTGTTGTGGATTTCAACGGCGATGACGTTATCGCCTTTCTTGAACAACGACGACGATATGTTGATGGTGCCTGTCAATGGCGTGCTTTCAGCATAGCTCGACGAGTAGCTGTTGAATGTGATGTTTCCGCTTGGCATATTGTAGCGTCCGGCTTCCTCACCGTTGACATAGACCACGAAGCCGTCGTCCACCTGATAGTTCAGCAGGAAGATATCGCTGCGCGTCGGGTTGGACTCGAGCCTGATGGTCTTGCGGAAATAGGTGGTGGGGTATTTGTTCTCAGCATCGGAGCCGTAGCTCACCGTGGTCTTTACGCCGGTCATGCCGTAGCCTAAGGGCGCGGTGCCGTTTGGCCAGCTGCTGTCGTTGAATCCAGTGGTTCTCCAGTTCGCGGGGGCCTCGCCTTTGTCGTAGTACCGCCACGTGTCGTTGAGTTTCACAATCTGGTTGCTGGCAGTGGCGTTTCTCTTCCATCCTGCGAAGGTATAGCCTGCTGGCGCCTTCGCCTCGAGCTTCACTGGGGAGAAAAGCTGACCGTTGAAATAGGCGTAGGGCACTTTCAGACCGTTCACGTAGAGCGCAGCGCCTTCGATATCGGCGGCAAGGGTGGCGCTGTGCTTCCTCGCGTTCGAGAGCTTCATGGGGCTGTATTGCTGCAGACTGTTGATCTGCTTCGACAAGCGGTTGCTCAGTTCGTTCTTGATCTTGGTAGCGGATCTGTCTGGATTGTGGCCGTTGTTCATGCCCTTTTGTTTCATCAGATCGGTCATGGGTTTGACATCGGCCAGAAGTTCATCGACAATGCTGTTGGCCCGCTCCACCTCGAAGACACTCCCCGCCACCAGGCAGAAGGTGTCGATGAATTGTTTGCGGAAGCCTTCGTGCTTGAGCAGGTTCAGGAACATCACGACCATCTCCACACGGTCGCCGTTATTCTGTGCATAGGTGTTGATCGATGAAATCGTGCGGCCCCAGGGGTTGAAAGCGTAGTCAAGGTCGAAACTCACGAAGCGAAAGCGGCCATCCAGCTGGCTGCGATAGGCCTTGACATTGTTTTCAGGCCAGTCGTCATTACCGATGTAAAGTTCAACGGCCATGTAATTGATAAACTCGTCGACATCGAGCAAGGTCCTGATCTGCTCATAGACACCTGGACCATTGACATCCGTGCTTAACTGGCAGAGGCGCTTGTAGGCCTCGTTATTGCCGTTCTTGAATTCTTTATTTTCAAAGGCGTCGAGCTCTTCGTCATCGTAGCCGAAGTTGGCATAAGCATACTTGTCGTTGTTCGGTTCACGCATATTCAGTACGCCCCGGAGCTCGCCGTTCACATATTCGATGATCGGCACGTACGACTGACAGTCGAGGTCGATGCCGGAGCGCTGGATGATGGTTTCAAGCGCACCGTCCATGAAACGGGCACTGTTGTTCCAATAGTCATTGCCGCCGTTGCGCAGCACCAGCTGTTTGTTGCGGATATAGGGCTTCTGTGGGAAGAAGGAGAAATCGAAACGGTTCTGCCCGTCGAAGACTTTGTTGGATTTCAGTTTCAGGGAGCGGGGATTGATTTGTCTCGTCCATCCGCCAGAGACGGCGATGTTGACATCCTGATTGAAGAGCATCTGCCCGTCAGGACTCAGGTAGCTGAAGTTCACCGGACGGTCCCAGTCCATATTCCAGTTGCGGGGCTGGTCCTGACCATTGCCGGGCTTGCCGTTGGTGCCGTCGCCCTCACAGTCGATACCGATCTTCGGGTCCGTGAAGTATCTCTGGTTGCCGACGATGCTGATCACGGGAATGGTATATTTGTCGTTGGTCTTGATATAGCTGCGGGTGACGGGGACACTGGGCAGGTAGCCGTTCTGGAAAAGACGGAACACGAAATTGGTTGTTTCGCTGATGGTGAACTGACCTCTTGTGCTGACGGCGCTCGATGGGGTCGGTACGCTGCCGTCCTTCGTGAATCGCAAGGTGGCGCCTTCAGGAATCTCTACCTGAATGGTCAGTGAGCCGTTGAATAGCTGGCTGCCTTGATTGACAACAGGTGCTTTCAGACGGTCTTTTGCGAATACGGCTGTGGTGTTCGTGGCTTCAGGGGTGGGGGTGGATGTCCAACCCCATTCGTCGCCGCCATCGGTCTTGCGGGCGTACGACGTACGACTCATGGCCTCGGGGTAGTTTTGTTTGACAATCGGCTGTCCGTCCTTGTCGCTCAGGATGATGGTGCCGCCATCGCAGTCGAGCTTGAAGGGAGCCTGATCGCTCTTTATCTCGTTGGAGCCAAGCCAGATGACCTTGAATCCCTTGGCAGGTATGACGCCTATATTGTAGGGCATCTGCCAGAGTGTCGGATTGCTGGCATCATTGCTCAGATACATGCCACCCAGATTGACACCTGTATCATTTGGGTTGTACACCTCAATCCAACTGTCGAAGTTGATGGCGGGACTCATGACCTCGCCCGTGTTGGAGGCCATCACCTCATTGATGACCAGAATCACTGAAAGTAAAGTTGACCACATAATCCATATTATTTTGGGTACAAAGGTACAAAAAAAAGTGAAAGATAGATCAAAATTGAAGGATTATTCGTATCTTTGTCCCCAAATAGACTTTTATTATTAACTATTAGCATTATGAAGAAAGCAAAAGTATTGATGACTATGGTTGCAGTGGCTATGTTTGGCTTTGTCTGCACGAGTTTTACAACCGAAGAGAAACAGCGTGTGGTTGAGGAGGGCGGTACAGGCCCTTACAAGGCCATCATGAAAGAAGATGCCAGCTTGAAGGAGCACACCATCCTGGTACCGCAGGACCTCTCCGTTTTTGGCAAAAAGCAGAAACTGCCCGTGCTGGTATGGGGTAACGGTGCTTGCACCAATTCGCCTTGGGAGCATTTTAAGTTCCTGAACGAGATTGCCAGCCATGGTTTTATCGTCCTGGCAACTGGCTTTATCCCCATGGAGGAAGAAGCCTATCGCGGTCCGATGTCGAGGACTGAGCAGCAGATAGAGTCCATCGATTGGATCATTGCCCAGAATGCCGACAAGAATTCACCTTACTATAACAAGATTGACACGAAGAATATCTGTGTGGCCGGTATGTCGTGCGGTGGCCTGCAGACGCTCTTCAACTGTGCCGATCCCCGCATTAGCTTGCTGATGATCTGCAACAGCGGTCTCTTTAACAGCGAGAATGCCAATCAGGCTGTTGGTGGCATGCCCATGCCTCCGAAATCGAAACTGAAGGAAATCCACACCCCGATTATGTATCTGCTCGGTGGAGAGACTGATATCGCCTATGGCAACGGTATGGATGATTTCCATCGTATCGACCATGTGCCTGCCTTGGCTGTCAATTTCCCTGTAGGTCACGGTGGTACCTATCGTGAGCCTCATGGTGGTGAGTTCACGGTGGCTGCCCTCGCATGGCTGCAATGGCAGCTGAAGGGCGATGCCGAGGCTGCTAAGATGTTCAAGGGCAGTGCCCCCGGACTCCTGAAGCGCGAAAAGTGGACACTGGAGAAGAATCAGAAGTTCGACGAATTGAAATAAATCCTGATTCCAACCGTTATGATGAGGAAATGCTTGATATCACTCGCTCTGGCAGGACTGATGTTGCCGGCCATGGCGCAGCGGCCAACCTCGCCCAATGGCAAGCTCGCTATCGAGGCTGCGGGTAATGGGCTCCGTCTCTATTACCAGAACCAGCTCGTGCTCGACATCCCTGAGGTGGGGTATGAAGGACAGATGGCCAAGCCTGCGCTCAGTTTTGTCAAAAAGGTGAAGGCCGATTACCAGATGTTGGCAGGCAAGCGTCTGCACGCCACAAACGAGGCGAACGAATATGCCACGCCACTCGGCAAGAATACGAAACTGGTGGTCAGGTTGTATAACGATGGTCTGGCTTTCCGCTATGAACTGTCGCAGTTGGCCGATGAACTCCTGCCCAAGGAAAAAACCACCTATCGCATTCCGGAAGGTGTGAGCCGCTGGTTCCAGCAATGGACGGACGCCTATGAGGGCTTCTTCCCCTTGACGACATCTTATAAGACGCTGCCCGTACGCAGTTTCAGCGGCACGTTCAAATCGGCTGATGGCTGGAACATCCGTTGGGGCTATCCCTCGCTGTTCAAACCCGTGGATGACATCGTTCAGGTGTTTGCCTTGATCTCTGAGGCGAATATCGAGCGTCGGCAGAGTGCATCGTGCCTCTATAACGAGGGCGAACTCTACCGTGTGACGCCCGATAAGAATGATTTGAAGATCAGTGGCGACTGGCATAGTCCCTGGCGTGTGGTGATTGTCGGAGAACTGGCGGATATTGTGGAGTCCACGCTGATTACCGATGTGTCCGAGCCTTGTAAGCTGCAGGATACCAGCTGGATTCATCCGGGTGTGGTGTCCTGGATCTATTGGGCTTATAACCATGGCTCCGACGATTACAACATCATCTGTAAATATATCGACATGGCGGCCACGCTTCATCTGCCCTATATGCTCATCGATGCAGAGTGGGACAGAATGAAAGACGGCAAGACCGTTGAGGATGCCGTGAACTATGCCAAGTCGAAGGGTGTGAAGCCTATGATCTGGTATAACTCCTCCGTGGGCTGGGTGGATGGTGCCCCGACACCGAAATACCGTCTGAACAAGCCCGAGGACCGTGAGAAGGAATTCGCGTGGTGCGAGAAGATCGGTGTGGCCGGTGTGAAGATCGATTTCTTCTCAGGTGACAATCAGATGAATATGGACTATTGTCTCGATCTGCTCGAATGTGCCGCCAAGCATCATCTGCTGGTGAATTTCCACGGTGCGACTATTCCCCGAGGCTGGCAGCGTACTTATCCGAACCTGCTGAGTACGGAGGCTGTCTATGGTGCGGAGTGGTATAACAATGTGCCGACCTTCACCAAACAGGCCGCTTCACATAATGCCACGCTGCCCTTTACACGTAATGTCATCGGACCGATGGACTATACGCCTTGTGCCTTCAGCGACTCCCAGCATCCGCATATCACCTCACATGCCCACGAGTTGGCACTGACGGTGCTTTTCGAGAGTGGCTTGCAGCATCTGGCTGACCGTCCCGAGAGCTTCCTGGCCCAGCCGAAGGAGGTGCAGGACTTCCTGTCTGAGCTTCCTGCTGTATGGGATGACACACGCTTAGTCATGGGCTCTCCGGGTTATTTTGCTATCTTGGCACGTCGCAGTGGCAAGACTTGGTATGTGGCTGGTATCAACGGTACCGACGAAAACCCATACCTCAATATTGGCAATTCTGATTTGGGAAAGATTGTGAAAGGTGCCAAGAAGATTCAGGCTTTCTATGACAGTGGTGATGCAAACAAGCCTTGGGATATCAAGGTCTTGAATCAATTGCCTGCGCAGATCCCCTGTCAGCCGCGAGGCGGATTTGTACTGAAGATCACAGAATAATCATTTATTTCCGCCAATAAAAAAGCCCCGCCAACCGGCGGGGCTTAATGTATTAGTGATTTCTGAAGTTCCACTTCGAATTATCCGACTTGAAGTCGTACTTGGCGAGGGTGGGGGTGGAGTCACCTGCAGAATAGAGGCAGATGCTCGTGTTGATACCCTCCTGTCCGGGGATGACCTTCGGCATGATGCGGTAGGTTCCGTCGGTGAGCTGCTCAATGCGCCAGAGCTGCTCGTCAGCACCGGTATATTCAGGAACGGTGATTACTTCCTTGTCGGCAGTAGCGGCAAGTGCACGCTCGGTGCCTTCGATCACAATCTTGAAGTAAGTGTTTCCGAGGTAGGCACCCTTACCCTCTACAGGGCTCACGGTCCAACGCTGGTGGGGACGGAACATGTAGTCGCCGATACGGGCGGGGATGTCACCCTCGGGCCATGTGCCTTTGACCTGATCCAGTGTCTGGTTTGCCACGGGCTGTGGGGGCGCAGCATTCTGCAGGGGACGGCCGCCGAAGCCACCGAATCCACCTGCACGAGCCACGTTCATGCGAACGAAGTCGACAGCCAGCTCGAGGGCATAGCCACGACGCTCACTCTCAATCTCGAAAGTACCACCCTTGAACAGCTCGCCACAATAGGGCCAGTCGTTCTTCCAGAGCAGGGGACGGATAGCCAGTGTAGAACGGCCACCCATATCGAAGTCAGCCTCCCAGTGGAACGATGCCACTTCCACGCCTTCGTCGATGATGGTGCGTCCGAAGTGTCCGGCACCGGTCTTACGGTCGCCAGCAGCCACTACCATTCTACCACCACCGTGGTACATATCACGGCCTACATTATCTATATAAGGACCCTCTGGACTCTTGGAGCGGCCTACCACGATGTTATAGGTAGAGTTTACACCGTCGCAGCAGGTGCCGTGAGTACCAAGCAGATAGTACCAGCCATTGTTGTAGATGAGGTCGGAGGCCTCACAGTCGATGGCGATATCCTTCTCTACGTTGCCACTCTTGCGGAAACCGGTTGTCGGATCCAACTCAATCAGACGGATAGTGCCGAAATAGGTACCGTAACTCACCCACAGACG
>JAFZCU010000086.1 GCA_017556145.1 Prevotella sp.
AGTTAACCCCTCGTCGCACCCTCGGTGTAGGGTGGGAGCGGACTGGAAAAAGACGGTGGTGAGCACCAAGCGTCCGGCTCTCGGGTAGGGCTGGCATAGTACGCAAGGGATATGTATAACATTTAATTATTTAGCTATTATGGCACAAATGAATTTTGGTGGCGTTGTAGAGACTGTAGTCACCAGCAAGGAGTTCTCTTTGGAGAAAGCACGTGAAGTATTGAAGAATGAGACGATCGCCGTGATCGGTTACGGTGTTCAGGGTCCCGGACAGGCCTGCAACCTGCGCGACAACGGTTTCAATGTGATTGTCGGACAGCGTCAGGGTAAGACCTACGACAAGGCTGTGGCTGACGGATGGGTACCCGGTGAGACGCTGTTCTCGATCGAGGAGGCCGCTGAGAAGGGCACGATTCTCTGCATGCTTCTGAGTGATGCTGGTCAGATTCAGCAGTGGCCCACCATCAAGAAATATCTGAAGCCGGGCAAGACGCTCTACTACTCTCATGGCTTCGCTATCAACTGGAGTGACCGTACCGGTGTGATTCCCCCGAAGGATGTCGACGTGATTATGGTGGCTCCGAAGGGTTCGGGTACCAGCCTCCGCACGATGTTCTGCGAGGGCCGCGGTCTGAACTGTTCTTATGCCATCTATCAGGATGCTACAGGTAAGGCTACGGAGAAGACACTCGCCTTCGGTATCGGTATCGGTGCCGGTTATATGTTCGAGACTACCTTCGAGCGTGAGGCAACTTCTGACCTGACTGGTGAGCGTGGTTCGCTGATGGGTGCTATTCAAGGTTTGCTGCTGGCACAGTATGAGGTGCTTCGCGAGCACGGACACTCTCCCTCGGAGGCCTTCAACGAGACTGTTGAGGAGCTGACGCAGAGCCTTGGCCCGTTGTTCGGTGCAAAGGGTATGGACTGGATGTATGCCAACTGCTCGACCACCGCTCAGCGTGGTGCATTGGACTGGGCTCCCCGTTTCCACGATGCCATCAAGCCTGTGATGGAATGGCTTTACTACTCGGTTCAGACGGGTAACGAGGCTCAGATCACCATCGATGCCAACTCGAAGCCCGACTATCGTGCCGGTCTGGAGAAGGAGCTGGAGGCTATGCGCAATCAGGAGATGTGGCGCGCTGGTGAGACCGTGCGCAAGCTGCGTCCTGAGAACCAAGAGCTGTAAGAAGTGAAAAGTGAATAGTGAAAAGTGAATAGTGATAAAAAAGGCTCGCCGATTGGCGAGCCTTAATTTTTTGTGGGTGCTGATGGATTCGAACCACCGAAGTCGAAAGACAGCAGATTTACAGTCTGCCCCATTTGGCCACTCTGGAAAACACCCAGTATCTGATTTTGCGGGTGCAAAGGTACGAAAAAGATGTAAGATGTAAGAAGTAAGAAGTAAGAAAATGCGGGTTTTTAACGAATTTTTTGGATTCAGTATGCGAAATATGAGAGAAAATGAGTAATTTTGCACCAAATTTTGAGAGACATGGGAAAATTAGTCATCAATTCTTACGACGAATTTGCAGCCCACTTAGGTGAGGAGCTTGGTGCCTCCGACTGGCTGCAAGTAGATCAAGACCGCATTAACTTATTTGCCGATGCCACACTCGACCATCAGTGGATTCATGTGGATGTGGAACGTGCCAAGGCTGAGAGCCAGTATCAGAGTACCATTGCTCACGGCTATCTGACACTGTCGCTGCTGCCCTATATGTGGGACCAGATTATCGAAGTGAACAATATCAAGATGCTTGTGAACTACGGGATGGACAAGATGCGCTTCGGCCAGCCGGTGATTACGGGTTCTAAGGTGAGGCTGGTCACAAAACTGCATAACATCCAGAACCTGCGTGGTATCTGCAAGGCAGAGATAGATTTCAAGATTGAGATAGAGGGACAACGCAAGCCTGCACTCGAAGGCATCGCATCGTTCCTCTACTATTTTATATAAGGTAGAAAGGTAACATGGGAGGATTCTTTGGAACCATCAGCACGAAGAACTGTGTGAACGACCTGTTCTACGGCACTGACTACAATTCGCATCTCGGTACGAAGCGTGCGGGTATGGTGATGTACGACAAGGAGAAGGGCTTCAGCCGTAAGATCCACAATCTGGAGCGTGACTATTTCCGTTCGAAGTTTGAAGACGAGCTCGACTCATTTTCTGGTAACCAGGGAGTGGGCGTCATTAGCGATACGGATCCTCAGCCAATCATCGTCAACTCTCACCTGGGGCGCTATGCGGTGGTGACGGTGGCGAAGATCAACAACATCAGAGAGATTGCCGATGAATTGCTGGACCGTCGTATGCACTTCAGCGAGTATTCGGCTAACACCATCAACCAGACGGAGCTTGTGGCGCTGCTCATCAATATGGGACGTACCTTCGTGGAGGGTATCAATCTGGTATACAAGAAGATAGAAGGCTCGTGCTCGATGCTTGTCCTGACGGAAAACGGTATCATTGCAGCCCGTGACTTTCTGGGACGTACACCTATCGTGATCGGACAGAAAGAGGGTTCGTATGCCGTTTCAAGCGAGACCACCAGTTTTCCGAACCTTGACTTCCATCGTGTGCGTGACCTCGGTCCTGGCGAGATTGTCTATCTACAGGCCGATAAGATGGAGGTGTTACAGGAACCTTTCAAGCGTGAGCAGATCTGCTCTTTCCTCTGGGTGTACTATGGTTTTCCCGCATCCGACTATAACGGCATCAATGTGGAGATGGTGCGTGAGAAAAACGGTAAGATGATGGGTGAGAAGGACGATACCGAGATAGACAGTGTCTGCGGTGTGCCCGATTCGGGTGTCGGTATGGCCTTGGGCTATGCAGAGGGAAAGGGTGTGCCCTACAATCGTTCCGTGCTGAAATATACGCCCACGTGGCCCCGCTCGTTTACACCTGGTAATCAGGAGCGTCGTTCGTTAGTGGCAAAGATGAAACTCATTCCCAACCCCGCCCTGTTGAAGGATAAGCGCATTGTAATCTGTGATGACTCCATTGTGCGTGGTACGCAGTTGAGGGATAATGTTAAGACCTTCTTCGACTATGGTGCCAAGGAGGTGCATTGCCGTATCTCGTGTCCGCCGTTGGTCTATGGTTGCCCGTTTATCGGCTTCACATCATCGAAGAGCGATCTGGAACTGATTACCCGTCGGATAATCCGCGATTTCGAGGGCGATGACCATAAGAATCTGGAGCGCTATGCGACCACCGATTCGCCTGAATACAAGAAAATGGTAGAAGAGATTGCCCATCGTCTGGGATTGTCTTCGCTGAAATTCGCCACGCTCGAGGACCTGATAGAGGCTATCGGTATGCCGAAGTGCAGGGTCTGCACCCACTGTTTCGATGGCAGCAGCTATTGTCACGAGCACGATGACGAGGACGAGCGCCAGCTGAAATTTGATTTCTGATTACTCGGAGTAATCTGAGTATTCAGTGTTTTTTGGAAAGGAAGCCGTCTTCCTGGAAGATGTATTCCTCGCGCAGCAGATATTCGAGCGCGACATTCAATGGCTCTGTTGGCAGTTGGATGTCGCGTAATTCTGTAATATGGTGGGGCTTGCCGTCGTCGAGCAGTTCGAGAATGGCATGGGCCTCTGGGGTGGCGAGGGAGTCGCTCACCTGATCGTGAGGGTGGGAGAGACATACATCGCACTGTCGGCAGTCGTGACTGTCATTCTCGCCAAAGTAACGCAGCAATTGTCGGCTACGGCAGACGTGATCGTTTGTTGCATAGGTAATCATCGCGTTGATGCGCTCACGGAACTGCTCTTTGCGCTCTTCATAGACCACGGGTGGTAGCTGCACATTCTCGGTGTTTTCCCGTCGCTGCAGATAGCGAACATAGGGCGTTTTCTTCTGGGGGATGAAGTGCAGGATATGCTTCTCGCTCAGGTTTTTCAGAATCATATACAACTGCTGTGGCTGTAGTCCGCACTGACTGGCGATGAAACTCTCATCGATGAAATTATAGTCGACGAACAGTCCGCCATAATTTCGCAGCAGGGCCGTGATGACTTTCTCCTCGTTGGGAGTGCTGTGTTCCAGCTTGTAGAGTTCATTGCGGCTGATGGTGAACATCACGCGTGCCTGATTATCCTGTTCTTCTGTATATTCGATATAGCCTGCGCGGTTGAGGATCTTCAAGGCAGAGTCTACCTGAATAGGGAAGTGGCGGAAGGCATGGCAGAATTTGTCGATATTGAACTCGAAGGTGGCGTGATAGCCTGAGCCCACGCCCACCTGATAGAAGAAGGCGAGATGCTCGTAGACCTTTCTGATATAGTCCTTCTCTGGGAAGGTGTCGCTGATGCGTTTGTCGAGTTTGCGCTGATCGGCATCATTGTAGAGCAAAACGGCATAAGCTTTTCTGCCATCGCGGCCTGCACGACCCGCCTCTTGGAAATAGGCCTCTAAGGAGTCCGGACAGTCAATGTGGATTACCACCCGCACGTCGGGCTTGTCGATGCCCATACCGAAGGCATTTGTAGCCACCATCACGCGTATCTTGTCTTCCTGCCAGTCGCGTTGCCGCTGATCCTTGACAGCTGTGTCAAGGCCTGCGTGGTAGAAGGTGGCGCTGATGCCTGCCTCACAAAGCAGTTCTGCCACTTCCTTGGTGCGACGACGGCTGCGGGCATAGACGATGGCACAGCCTTTCACGCTCTCGAGGATATGAATCAGTTGCTCGCGCTTGTCTGTAGCCCGTCTGACAACATAGGCCAGATTTTTGCGCTCGAACGACATCTTGAAGACGTTGAAAGAGGTAAGAGGTAAGAGGTGAGAGGTGAGAGATATGTCCGGAGGGGCGAGTTTGCTCTGGATGTCCTCGACGACTAACGGGGTAGCGGTGGCGGTAAGGGCAAGAACGGGGATACCGGGCAGGTCTTTCCGGATGTCGGCTATCTGAAGATAGGACGGTCGGAAATCGTAGCCCCATTGTGAGATGCAGTGCGCTTCGTCGACAGTGATGAAACTTACTTTCATGTGACGGAGCTTGGTGCGGAAAAGTTCTGAAGAGAGACGTTCCGGCGAGACATAGAGAATGGTGACACCTCCGAAGATGCAGTTTTCGAGGATGGTGATGATCTCTTCGCGGGTAAGGCCTGAGTAAATGGCTGCTGCCCGGATGCCTCGACGTCGCAGGTGCTGCACCTGGTCTTTCATCAGTGCTATCAACGGGGTAATAACGATACAGGTGCCCTCGCTGCAGAGCGCAGGCACCTGAAAGGTGATTGACTTTCCGCCTCCTGTCGGCATCAGTCCCAATGTATCGTGTCCACTGCCTATAGACTCAATGATTTCCCGTTGGATACCGCGAAAGTCATCATAGCCCCAATACTGGCGCAGAACCTCCCTATAGCTATTCACCATTCACTCCTCCGAAGGCCGAATGTCCTCAATCTGAAGTTGCACCTCGCTACGCTTGTAGATATTTTCCTCGATGGTATAGGCGATGTCGAAGGAACGCTTCGACTTGATATAGCGGGCATCTGCACTCCGTCCGAAGGCGATGCCGTTCATCACGTTCGACGACTTCGAGTCGACGAGCTCAAGTTTGATATGCTCCTGCTGACGGCCCACCACCTTCGATGTGCCGTAGTCATAGACATTACGGGTGCAGAATATGGGCTTCTCGTTGTCTGGTCCGTGAGGCGCAAACTTCTTCAGGTCGTTGTGAAGTTTCTTGGTGATGTCTTTGAAGTCGATCTCTTCCTCAATCTCGAGTGTTGCTTCTGTCTGTTCTGGGAGAATATGCTCGTTGACATATTGCTGGAAACGGCGCCTGAACTCAGGAATGTTCTCAATCTTCAGTGAGAGACCGACGGCATAGGTATGTCCGCCGAAGTTCTCCAGCAGGTCACGACAGCTCTTTACGGCATCGTAGATATCATAACCGGCCACACTGCGGGCAGAGCCTGTGGCCAGATCGCCGCTGCGAGTGAGAACCACCGTCGGACGGTAGTACATTTCCGTCATGCGCGACGCCACGATGCCTACCACACCCTTCTTCCAGTTCTCGTCGTAGAGTACGATACTATTGTGGTGTTTCTGGCTCTCCAACTTGGCGATAATCTGGTTGGCTTCTTCCGTCATCTGCTTGTC
>JAFZCU010000013.1 GCA_017556145.1 Prevotella sp.
TAGCCTACTATGACGGACGAGAGAAGGGTGGAACCTACTACACGGTTAAGAAGGCCACGAACCAGGGAATCCGGGTGGTCAATCTCTTTTGAGTATTAACTAAACACATCGCTTATGAATGATATTACAGCAATCATCATCATCCCCATCGTATTCCGAATGTTTTTTGCCGTTCTTGGAGGCTGGTGGAGAGGTGACAGGAGAAATGATTTCCGCAGGGACAGGTGAGTATTTTTTTCTTGGCAGAGTGCCATTTATGAAACTCATTGAAACTCCTTCGGAAAACAAGAGCTAAAAATAATCGCAAACCGAAGTTAAATAGTTTTGATGGACGGTATTTTCTTTAATAATATTATCGTATTACTTGAAATATAACTTAACTTTGTGAATGCATTATGGTAGTTGGTAACAGTATTTGAATAAAAATAATCGGTATGAATAAGACAAAAATAATTTCTGTGGCAAATCACAAAGGTGGAGTAGGAAAGACCACCACGGTAACAAGTGTAGGTGTGGGCTTGGCTCGTAAGGGTTTCAAGGTGCTTTTAGTTGACCTTGACGCTCAAGCGAACCTGACAAGCAGCCTTCTGGAAGATGAACCGCCCATGACTCTCTATGATACACTCATAGAAGGACATGAACTGAGTATAGTCCATGTCATGGATAATGTTGACATCATCCCTTCGAGCCTTGACCTTTCATCGGCTGAACTGGAGTTGTCCTCCAAGATGGATCGGGAGTACATTCTCCTTGAACTGCTTGAAGAGGTGAAACGGGACTATGACTATATTATCATAGACTGTCCTCCGTCACTCGGACTGCTTACCATCAATGCTCTGGTGGCATCGACAGACCTGTATATTCCCATGACTGCCGAAGTTCTGCCGACACGAGGCATGAACACACTCATAAAGAGTATTGAAATGGTGAAGAAACGTGCCAATAAGGAGCTGAAGCTATCTGGCATCATCTTCACTCGCTGGCACGGCAGGAACCTCAACAAGGCTCTGGAGAACCAACTGAGGAAACAGTTTGGTAATATCATCTTTGAGACGAAGATTCGCGAGAATATCTCTGTGGCAGAAGCGCCTCTTTCTTCAACTGACATCTATACCTACAACCCTAAATGTAATGGTGCAAAGGACTATAGCTCGTTAGTTGAAGAGATAATCAAAAGAGACTGATTCTGAGCGTGTTAATTGCAGTAATAATATTATTAGTAATACTATTTCAAGTAATATACAATGGCAAAGAAGAACTTTGAAAAGGGACTCGAAAAACTGTTCTCAAATGTACAGTCGTCTGAGCCGACAGAAGAGAAAGAAGCAGCTCCTGTGAAGGATGATTCTGCCGCTGACGATCAGAACAATACCAGGAGAGGCCGCCCGGCCTTACACAATAAAGTTATCAGATTCTGCACAATGGCAGATGATGACAAGGTTACAAAGATTAGGACGATAGCCGCCAGAGAGGGAATAGCGATCAAGGATTTGATGAACCTTGCCTTTGACAAAATTATCAATGAGTATGAGAAGAAATACGGGACAGTCAGGCTCCCGAAAGTCAAGAAAGGCGGCGATGTTTCCAAGGTCTTTGACCTTTCCTAATCTTCGGGGAATCTCATATGAGGTTCCCTTTTCCTTTCATAAGTAGAATACGAACTTTGAACCCTTTGAACCTTCCCCGTCATAATCAGCCGGTATCGGGAACTGGCAGCACAAGTCACTGATGCCATCCTCTTCGAGTGATACCGTCAGTTCAAGAACGATGGCGCTACGCCTTTCGTCATAGGCCAGATTCCAGATACATTCTCCCAGAACCGCATTGACTACCGTTCTAATCTCGTCCTGAGTTCGCCAGATGGAATCAAAGTCAGTCATAATACTCTATTTGCAGTTGTTCGCTGACATTGAAATCATCGTGGAATCCGTCATCGTACTTATAGACGATGCGCATGCCTCGATAGGTGGAAGGAACTTTCAGCACCTCCAGCAGATGCCATTTGGGACGGCCAAAGTCGTAGGATTCTCTGTCAAGGATGATGCGGTTGGAAACGAAATCGAAGTGGTAATAGCCACCACCAATGCACTGGTCACCCAGCTTCAGCAAGTTCTTGTGCTGGTTGACCATTCCAAGACGGAAAGTACCATCTATGCAGATTATGAACTTCGGGAGCGTCATTCGTTTATGTAGTTTTTGGCACTCATGTCATAATACAGAGCTTCCAACTCCTGAAGTGTCAGGTTCTCTACGGAATGCTCAATCACCCGAATCAACTCCTCTCTGCGGAAATCGTCAGATTGTCCGAAAAGTCCTGTGTATGCCATATTCTATAGTCTTGACATGAATTTCTCTCGATCCACAATGAACCTCAGGTGTGTTCCTTCTCCAAGTAAAGTCTCTCCAGAATAAGCTGCCACCTTAAACTCTATCTTCTTTCCCTCAACCTTAGTCACCTCCGCTTCTGCTCTGACCACATCACCAATCTTCGATGGCTTCAGATGAGAAGACTCGATATGACCGCCAACTGTCGTACAACCTTCTGGTAGTTCATCCTTTACGGCCAACATGGCAGCGTTCTCCATCAGTGTCATCATCATCGGAGTGGCCAGCACAGGCATATCGCCAGAACCAACAGTAATAGCTGTCACTGCATCTGTTACCGTCAATTCGCTCGTATATTTCAGTCCTTTTTCTATCATTTCTTACTAAACAATTATAAATTTCGATGCAAAGATAGCAATAATCCGCTAAATATCACTATCTTTGCGACAAAAAGGGTCGACTTTATATGATAATCAATGCATTGATGATGAATCCGGCTGACAACGTTGTAACAACAGTCACCGAGATTGCCAAGGGAGAGAACGTCTGCTACATGAATGGCGCTAAGTGTGTCACACTGAAAGCCGAGGAGAATATTCCATATTGTCACAAAGTGGCGCTAATGGATCTACCCCAAGACTGCGAAGTGATTAAATACGGTGAAAGTCTGGGACGTATGGTCATGCCAGTTGCCAAGGGATGCTGGGTGAACGACCAGAACCTGAAAAGTGAACAGCGCGACTACGATAGTGAATTGGCTGGCGATGACTGGAAGATGTGCGCAGAGCAGTCGGAGGGCAATCCCCAGCAGAAACCTTTCAAGTTCTGGGGCTATCGGCGTACAGAGGGCCGTCCTGGCATTCGTAACCATATCCTGATCCTGCCCACATGTGTCTGTGGCAGCGAGACCTGTCGCATTGTAGCCAGTCAGATAAGAGGTGCCGTAAACATAGTTTTCAATACGGGTTGTTCCGATGTACAGGCAAATACCGACATGAGCCAGAAGATCCTGACAGGTTTTGCCTGCCATCCCAACATCTATGGTGTCGTTATCATCGGATTGGGTTGTGAGACGGTTCCCCATCGCCAACTGAAGGAGAAAATCGGACGGTTGACAAAGAAGCCTGTCGTATCCTTCGGAATTCAGGAAGAAGGCGGTACGCTGAAGACCATAGAGAAGGCCACTCGAGCCGCACGTGAGATGGCTCAGGCGGCTGCTATGCAACAAAAAGAACTCTTCGACGCTTCAGAACTCTATATCGGCATTGAGTGTGGCGGTTCGGATGCCACATCGGGCATTGCCAGCAACCCTTCAGTTGGCGAGATGAGCGATCTGCTGGTGGATATGGGTGCAACAACGGTGATGAGTGAATCGATAGAGTGGATTGGCGGAGAGCATATATTAGCCAAAAGAGCTGCCACTCCTGCGATTCACAACCAGATCATCGAGGTATGCCGTGAATACGAGGCTCATCTGACAGCCGCAGGTCAGGACTGTCGTGCAGGTCAGCCTACCCCAGGCAACAAAGCCGGAGGACTGTCAACACTCGAAGAAAAGAGCCTTGGCTGTATCCGTAAGGGAGGCACACGTCCCATCCGTGAAGTCCTCCAGCAAGCCGTGCGTCCATCTGAGAAAGGAGCATTAGTGATGGATACTGCAGGCTTCGACATCGCCTCAGTCACATCGATGGTGGCTTCTGGCTGTCAGGCCATTGTATTCACAACGGGCAGAGGAACCCCAACCGGCAATGCCATCGCACCAGTGCTGAAGGTAACTGCCAATGAGCGTACTTTCCAGATGATGGAGGACAATATGGACGTTGACCTCAGTGCCGTGCTCCGAGGTGAGAAAACCATCCACCAGATGGGCAGCGAACTTGTTGATATCGTATCTGAAGTAGCAAACGGTCGCATGACGAAGGCAGAGGCATTCGGATTCTCCGACATTGCTGTCGATCACGTATGCAGATTTGTGTAGATTATATGAAACATTCGATTACTTAAAAAAGAACCAATAATATGAAGTACGTAAAACTAATCTTCCGCCTGTTGTTAGGAGCATTTATGACCTATGCAGGTATAAGTCATCTGACGTTCAACCGTCAGGAGTTTGTTGCACAGGTGCCCACGTGGCTGCAGTTCAGCCCCGCATTTACTGACTTTGTCGTGCTGGCATCTGGCGTGGTTGAGATTGCCTTCGGCCTAGGTATCATCTTCCTTGTTAGCAAATGGAGGGCAATCGCTGGTGCTCTGCTAGCCCTTTTCTATGTAGCCATCTTCCCAGGCAACATCAACCAATATGTGAACCACATCGATGCTTTCGGTCTCAACACCGATAATCTTCGTCTTATCCGTCTATTCTTCCAGCCCGTGCTCATCTTCCTTGCATTGTGGACTACTGGAGGTTGGAAGTACTGGAAATTGTGGATAAAAGGTAAGTTCAAGGAATGAAGAAGATAATAAACCCTTGGCGCAACCATCCTGAGTACAACTGCTTTGGCTGTTGTCCTGAGAACCCCATTGGGCTCCACATGGAGTTCTATGAGGATGGAGACTATATTGTCAGCAAATGGCATCCTGAAAAGAACTATCAGGGATGGGTAAACACTATGCACGGAGGCATACTCAGTACGCTGATCGATGAGGTTTGTGGATGGGTAGTCACCCGTAAGCTGCAGACCAGCGGTTATACCGTACAACTGAATGTGAAGTTCCGCAAGGCAGTCTCTACCACAGAGCCAGAGCTGACCATTCGGGCAAAAGTCACGAAACAAGTACGAAACCTGGTATATATCAATGCCGAAATCACCAACTCGAAAGGTGAACTATGCAATGAGGGCGAAGTGGTCTATTTCCTGATGAATCAGGAGAAAGCCAAGGAGATGGGATTCCTGCATTGTGATGTTGAAGATAATGAGTTAGAATAACAAGAAACAACAATATAGTGATTATGGAACTGATTGACTACACAAACAAATGGGTGACAGGCGAAATCCTGGAGGATTTTGCCATGATTGTCGGAGGCGTATTTTGCCTCGTACTGGCCCTTGTAGCATGGCGTTGGGGCACTTCAGAGTCAGCTCGCGCCATCATCCTGCCGCTGACGGTGGTGGCGGTAATCCTTATCGGGCTGGGCGGCTCGTTGGCCTACAGCAACCACACGCGCCAGAAGCAGTTCGAGGAGCAATACCAGGAATCGCCAGCGAAGTTTCTGGAGAGCGAGAAAGCCCGCGTAGCCGACTTCATGAAAATTTATCCGCTGACCATCATCGTGTCTGCCGTCATGATGGTCATCGCCATCTGCGTGTTTGCCTTCTGCAGCACGCCTTGGCTCCGGGCTTCTGCACTGGCACTCATTCTGATAGCTCTCGCCGCCCTGACAATCGACTTCTTCTCGAAGGAACGAGGGGTCATTTATCAGCAAGAGCTCAACAGCGTACACATTAAGTAAGCAGAATAAGAATGCGCAAAAAAGATGAAAATTTCATTATTACTATCCGCATTTCTGCTTCTTGTAGGGTGCTGCGGAGATAAACAGGAAAAGAGTATGTCGATAACAGTCAATCTGAGGTACACTGGTACAGACGGGAATGCCAGGAAGTTTGCTGAGGAAATGGTTTCCAGCGGTACTGTTGACGCTATCAGAAGCGAGGAAGGGAATCTGAGGTATGAGTACTACCAGTCGCTGGATGATCCTGAGACCATTCTGCTCATCGACAGCTGGGCCAATCAGGAAGCCATTGACAAACATCATGCTACGCCCATGATGGACATCATTGCCAAACTTCGCGAAAAGTATGACCTTCACATGACAGTGGAACGTTATACTGTTGTCGAAACACCGGAATCGGAGAACCAGTTTATCAGGAAATAATATCAAAGACAATTATGAAGAGTTCAATCACATTACTTTGCATTGGCCTATTGTTAACGGCCTGTGCTCAGCAAACCAAAAATGAAACGAACATGGAGTTTACCGACAACGTAAAAGTAGCCCTTGCAGATAGCGGGCGCATTGATTTAAGAAGTCTTCAGTGGACGAGGGAACCTGGTGGATTCGAGGTGAAGGGCGACACCATCCTCATCACCACTGCTCCGCATACCGACCTCTGGCAGCGCACGTACTATCACTTCCAGAACGACAATGCCCCCGTGTTGCAGATGAAGACCCGCGAAAAGTTTTTCAGTTTTGTGGTGAAGACCGACTTCACGCAGAGCCATCAGCGTTTTGACCAGTGCGGCATTGTGATGTATCTGGATAGCGAGAACTGGCTGAAAGGCTCTGTGGAATACGAGAACGACAAGTTCCAGCATTTGGGCAGCGTAGCCACCAACAAAGGCTATTCCGACTGGGCCACAACGGCTATTCCTGCCGACGTAAAGACTATGTGGTATCGCTTCTCTCGCCGAGAGGATGACTACTGCATCGAGTGTTCAACCAACGGTGTCGATTTCAGTCAGATGCGCATCTGCCACATGTATGCAGGTGCCGACGAAATCAGCTTTGGCATCTATGCCTGTTCACCTGAAGAATCATCATTTACGGCAGTTTTCTCTGACATGAAGATTACCGAATGTGCATGGAA
>JAFZCU010000087.1 GCA_017556145.1 Prevotella sp.
ATATATATTATATATAAGTATATTATAAATGATGATTGATACCTCATTGTCAATCAACAAACTGTCAACTGTCAACTGTCAACTGTCACCACCTCCCATTGCTCGCATAACTATTTGACTCATACGGAATTGACATTATTTAACTAGGGAAACGAAAAAATTCTCGGCGTATTATTTTATAGTATCATGAGAATTATGTAACTTTGCGACCGCTATGCTCTGCTCTCGCGGATGGATCTCTTACCCTCTCGACGCCAACAATTTTTAGACTAAAATTACAAAAAAATATCATATCAGGCTCGTAAGTCTGTCTCTATCAACCAAATGGAAATTCCTATTAACGCATCACTTGGAAACAAGGGTGATGGGGCTGATGCCGGCCCCATTCCCGAAGGGGGTGGCGGTGGCTTTGGTCCCCGTTCCGAGGCGGAGTATAGGAAGATGCTTGATGAAGTCTACGGTCAGGTAATCGGAAAGCGAGATTTCGACAATGCTTACGCCACTTTCACGATTGCCGCCCGTTCGCATGTGAAGATGGGCATGCCCGCCCGACTCATGTATGAATATCAGGACAAGCTGTCGGCACGGTATGCCAGGTTGCAGGAACCTGTGCCGCCAGTCCAGCATATCGACCAGAATATCAGTATCGCTGGTAATAATACCGGCCCCTTTAAAGGCAATATCGGCCGACAGGACCTGAGCCTCGGCCACCCTAAAGATGAAGACTCAACCCCCAAATTAATAGAATAATGACAGACGACCATCAAAACAAGGCGACACAGATTGCCTTCAACTTCGGACCGGTTAACGGCAATGTATTGCAACAGCATATCCATACGCCGCCGAGCCAGCCGGCAGAATCATACGATCAGGATTCGGATAGCGCGGAGCCTCAGGACAAATCAGAGACTCGGGATAAAACAGAATCTTCGGAGCCCGGTAACCGACTGACGATTGCGCAAGCCGTGATCCTCTTCTCGGCCCTTTTGGGCGAACCGCTCGAACAAGGTTATGGCAAGCACAAGACCCAACTGGCAGAGTTGATCAGTCAGGTGACCGGCTACAAGGCCGGCAGTATCCGTCAGAAGATCATGGAAATCGGCAAAATGGACGTGTACCCCCACAATATCCAGCAGGATGCAGAAGCGGTCGCAAAAATAATTCAGCCGTATAACTCGCAGGCAGCCAGCGATATACGAATTACATATCTCGATGAGTAAACAATTGTAGTACTACAAAGGTACTACACCACCCGTAACTTTGCCCACGGATTTCAAAATGAAGTCTGTGGGCTTTTTCTTTTGGCCCACTTGTCTTACTTAAAAAATAAAAAAGGTATGGAAAAAAACGAGAAACTGAATCAGGAACTGGCCGAAGTCCAGAAGGACCTGAGAAAGAAACTGTACAAGATGCGCGTGTTGCGTAATGAACTGCACGCGACGAAGAATGAGCTACGGCAGACGCAGCGAACACTCTATCTGACCAACGACAAACTGAAGGATGCGCTCGAGAAGATCAGCATGATGAAGCGGGCGACCGACGATACGGTGAGCATCCTGCGCGACTATCTCTTCCTCTGGCTCACGCCGATGAACCAGTTCCGTGTGAAGCGCATGCTGCGTTTCTACGACAAGCATCAGCAAGTCCGGATGATGAAAGCGCTGCTTAGTTTCGTCATCTTCAGCGAGAAGACCGAGTTTGAGCGCGAGGTGGAACGCTGGCATTTCAAGATCATCTGCGGCCAGATCGAGGAGGATGCCATCTCGCTGTCTACCCACTCGATGATGGTGCAGCTGTTTAAGAAGTACGGACTATTCAAGAAACTCGAGGTGCAGGCCAAGCCCGAAGCCCCCGAAAAGTCTGATTTTCGACCTCATGGCGAAGAATGGTAAAAACTCACACAGATCTCACAGATCTCACAGATTTTTTAATCCTTCGGATTCTTTTTCAGAGCCATCGTCGCTTGCGGCGACTATCTGTGAGATCCGTGAGATCTGTGTGACATAAAAAAATTAGATTGGAATTAAAAAAATAGGAGGTTAAAAAAATGAGAGCAAGTGAAAGTTTGATTCAGAAACTGAAGGCGTTTGAGGGGCTGCGATTAGAGGCGTATCGCGATGCAGCGGGCGTACCGACCATCGGCTATGGCCACACAAAAGGCGTCAGGATGGGCGACCGTCTGACAGAGTATTGGGCTGACCAATTGTTGCGGAAGGATGTCGGCCAAGTGGCGTATGAAGTGATGCAGCTGGGTGTCGTCCACACGCAAGGCCAGTTGGATGCGCTGACATCGTTTGCCTTTAACCTGGGCATCGGCCGACTGATCCGCTCGACGCTGCTGAAAACTATCCGCAATGGCGGCTCGATGCATCAGATCCGAAAGGAGTTCATGCGCTGGGTGTATGCCGACGGCAAACGCCTGAAGGGACTCGAGAAGCGCCGCAAATGGGAAGCCGACAGATTCTTTGAGAGTGAAAAGTGAAAAATTTGCTACCGAAACAGAGTAATTATGAGAACAAAAACAATGAGCAAGACTAACAGAACAATGACAACAGTGGTGAGCGGCACAGCTGCTTTCAGCGAGAGTGAGAAAAAGGGAAAGTCGATCGGTTTCACACCGAAGACGAGTGGTAACAAACTCCTACAGGGCTTCAATGGTAATGCCTATGTGATAACGTCACCCGACGGCCGGTTTGTGGTGAAGATCAAAAAGAGAGACTGGCGGGATACGAACGTCGTCAAACGGATGAATCACGGTTGTCTGACGTTGACCAGGGACAATGCCGTTCTGCTGACCATCAAGGTCTTCCATCCCGAGGAGAACGATGTCCCGCGAATCCTCATCAACGAGGCGTGGGAGGCTGCCGAGGCTTACAGAGAGTTGACGGAGAACTAACCGATGACGCCCGGACAATCGAACCTGACAACACACACAAAAACTACTGAATGATATATTACATTACGTACGACGGGGCCAGGCATAAGTTGGCCTGCCCCGTCAAGGACAGGGCAGAGCTGATGCGGCTCCGCCATTCAAGTCAGAACCGCAGGAATCTGAAGAATTTCCATAAAGGCGACAAAAAGGCGAAGACCAGACTGTTGCAACTGGCCTACAATGCGCGGCCCGTCAATGGCCGGTTGGCAGGCTGCAAGCACATAGGCAGTTTCTTCTTCCACGATGTCGACTGCTATGACCAGCAGCAGTCGGTAGCCTACAAGGAACTGATTCTGAACAGGAAGGACGAGATCGGCCTGATGATGCTCGAACGCTCGGCCAGCGGCGGATGGCATCTGGTATGCCGTCGTGAACGGGGCAAGACCATCCTCGAGAATCAGGTGCGCGTGGCCAGCATCCTGAAGATTGAGATGGATACGAGTGCGCACGACCTGCAGCGCGTGGTATTCTCGACTAGCGGCTCGGAGGAGGATCTGCCCTATCTCGACGATGCACTGTTTGAGGAACCGATGTCGGTAGAAGAGTCGGCGGCAGAGTATCAGGCCCTGTCGGAACGCGAGGCCAACGGCGAAGAGGAACTGCCCGAAGGTGCCAAGCAGGCCAACAAGCACTACCGGCCTTGGGAAGAGACGATGGAAGATGTCGGTCCTCAGCCATCAAACATCAGCCCTCAGCCATCAGACATCACCCATCACACCTATCCAACGGACTACCACGGCATCCCCTTTACAGCCATTCTGAAACGCTATTGGGAGGTAAACAACAAAGGCTTTGAGCCGACAGAGGGCGACCGCGACACGCTGACTTTCCAACTGGCCTCCGACCTGCGACATATCTGCGGCAAGAATGCCGACTGGCTCGACCAGGTGATACCCTGCTACGACCATTTCCCCATTGAGGAGAAACGACAGAAAATCAAGAACGCCCTCAGCAGCAAGTTCGAGTCGATGCCGCAACGTCTGAAGGTGGTGCTTGAAAGCCTCGAACGCGAGAAATCACGTCAAGGGAATACTGCAGCGGAGACGCGCCCAGCCATTGAGGACGTACCGCCGGAAATGCCCGAACCGCTGCCGGCATTGATCGACCTGCTGGTGTCGCGAACACCTGATATCTACAAGGCGGCGGTGGCACATGCCGTCTTTCCCTCGTTGGCCGTCCATTTGTGGAAGGTGTATTTCCGATACATCGACAACAAGCGCCATGAGGCCACGTTGATGAACTGTCTGATGGCAGGGACGGGCGCAGGCAAGGACTGCATCTCCGACCCCATCGACCACATCATGGCCGACATCCGTGAGCGCGATGCAGAGAACATGCGGCGCGAGAAGGCGTGGAAGAACGAGGTCAACTCGAAGGGCGCCAACAAGGACAAGAAGCAGCGGCCCGAAGGACTTGTCATCCAGGAGATCGATGCCGACATGACCAACCCCGCCTTCGTGATGCGTACGGCCGAGGCAGAAGAGCATTTCCTCTACGTGAAGCTGAACGAGATCGACCAGTTCGACGCACTGAAAGGCAACGGACGGACGGGTTCGCAGTTCCAGATCATGTGTCTGGCCTTTGATCCCAACAACCGCTACGGACAGACGCGTATCGGCACGCAATCCATCACCGAGCGTGTACAGATCCGGTTCAACTGGAATGCGGCGACCACGATTCAGAAGGGGCAGCGCTATTTCCAACGGGTGCTGACCGACGGCCCCATCTCGCGTATCAACTTCTGTACGATACCAGAGCGTGAGATCGGTGCGGAGATTCCGCGATACGGTGAGTATGATGCCGCTTTCGACGAGGCGCTGAAACCCTATATCGAACGGCTCTGTGCGGCTCGCGGCGATGTGGACTGTCCTGAGGCTTTCGTGTTGGCGGAGCGGCTATGTCGAGAGTGTGCCGAGTTCGCACAATTGTCGCAGTCGCGTACCTACGAGAACCTGAGTTTCCGTGCCAATGTGATTGCCTGGCTGAAGGCCTGCGTGCTCTACGTGGCCAACGGCTGCCAGTGGGACGAACGCTTTGAGCCCTTCATCCGCTGGTCGTTACAGTATGACATGTGGTGCAAGATGCACTTCTTCGGCGCGGCCATCGACAATGCCAACAACGTGATGGAGAACGGTCCGCGCCGCGGCCCTCAGAATCTGCTGACACTGCTGCCGGAGGTCTTTTCACGCGACGATGCCGACCGCATCCGCAAGCAGGAAGGCCTCGGCTCAAAAGGCACGGCGAAGATGATCTCGCAATGGAAAACCCGCGGCTACATTCTTCAGTTGACAGTTGACAGTTTCCAGAATCTGAGATTCAAGGGATAAAGGTCGTAAGTAAAAATAAAGAGAACTGGACATCGAATCACACAAATCCCCCTCGCAGTTAAATGGCTGCGAGGGGATTATTGTTTAAACTTCCCAAATTGTTGTAAAGTGGAGGAATGCACATTACTATATACAGCCAATTATACCCATCGTTCCTTTTACACCGTGTGTTAATGTGCGTTTTTCGGGAAACTGCAAACAAAAACCGAGAAAAATTTGGAATTATTGCAAAAATACTTTATCTTTGCAATATGAACACGAAAAACCTATACATAAATATTGGGGTGTTATGGAGCGCAAGCTAATTATTATCAACGATGTAGTAACAAGTAAAGTAAAAAGTGATATGAGTGAGGAATATTATAATAATTTGTTAAAGATATCTCAGTATCTTCTTGAACATAAGAATACGGTGATATCTGAAGACGAACTGGAAATAATTTCGCCGCAATATAAAGATCAAATTATCAATACTCTTATTGACAAAGAAATTGTCGTAAGTACAAAAGATGGTTTATTGTTTGATGACGGTGATGCTATTGTCTTGAATTCATATCTGGATGAAATCAAAGAGTTTTTACCCCAAAAGAAAAATCACCCAAAGAAAAACCGGATAATAGATATTCTGAAGAAAATTGGAGCAGTCATTACTTGGTTTTCCGCATTTATTACTTTATTAGTAAGTGTACCTATAATTTTAAGTTGGTTTGATGAGAGTTATCCTACCTTTAATCTTTATTACAATGGTAGAAATGCAAAAAGTGGAGAAATACGTAATATAATAGTATGCTTTGATGACACAACAAAGGCAAGATCAATTGCAGAAATTTTCCCTGTTTTTAAAAATGTAACCAGTCTTAGCGCAAAGGATTTCGCAATGATATATACCCTAAAAATTGATAGCTTGTCAATCGAACCCAAGGAAAGTGACTTTAAACTTTCATATGATGGTGATAATAATTATACTCTCAAATATAACGAATCAATGTTTCCTGCTCATTTTATTGTGAAGGAACCAATTTGCAAATTGAGACTCATTGGCTTAGAAGGATTGCTAAAGATGGAAGTGATGGCCACTTACGACGGCGTGCCAAGTCCATATAAATTTAGTACCAATACGCATTTCTTGTATATTAACTCCCAAGGGCTTGATTATAAAAAATGGAAGAGGAGTTGCATGAAAAAAATATACGACAATTTCTATAGCGAAAGAACTGATATTTTATATTCGTCAGCAAGATATGATAAAGAATATGAGTTTGACAGAAGGATTGTAAGTACAAGAACTAATAATGAAGAACTCGCTGAAATTATTAAAGATTCATTACTACTTGTTGAACAATCAGCAAATATTGCATCTCCTAAATCAGAGACTCCACAACCTTCATTACGACCTGAAGCACGTACATCATCAAATAATTCACGTTCATCACGATCCAGAGTTAATAATAGTAATTCTGCAGAACATCATAGCATTACTAAGCCAAAATTGGAAGACTTTGTGGAACCAGAGTTTAACGGTAAAATAGGCATTAAGGATTATGTAGTTATAGAGAGAGAAAAGGGTGTCGATTCTCTTGTGTTGAATATTTATAATGGTCGCGTACCATATACCACTATAATAGCCACATTATATCTGCAAAACAAAGATTCTGGTAACATTGATACTTTAAAAAGGGAGATAACATTGCAAGAACGAGAAAACAAAATCACAATTCCAATAAAAGAGAATTATAGTTATGTAAATTGCTCTATTAGCAAAATAGAATCAAAAGAAGAAGTAGATACGAATAAAATATCAAAATTTGAAATAGCATTAGTTATAATATTGATTGCATTTGGGGCTATCTTGATTAGGCTAGGCATGTATTTGTTTAAAGGTGGGAAATCCGCGCGCATTTAACCTACGAGGGCAAGCGGCGTTGAACCCTTCTAGCAAAATTAGATTAACCCCTTGTGGCAAAAAAATATGACCACCTGAAGCGATAGCTTTTCGAGGACTATTTGTAGTTTTGCGATACCAAGTAGCCGTGAGGACAGATCTGAGTCATACCCAAGCACCTATCTCTGTGACTCCTCACAAAACAACGTGTCACTTCATCAGTTTATAGATAAGGTTGGTGTGGATTAAAAGAGTTCCAGTATTACTATGTAACAAAACTACAAAAATAGAACAGGGAATTTCAAGCATAGTGACACAAAGGGGCACCTCTGTGTCACTATTGGGGGCAAACAGGGCGTACAAAAGCAACGGAACTTCTAGAGATTCCTGAATTGCTAAATTGATAGGTTACATTACTAAAACATATACAATGTGAGATACCATATTTTCCACCCATAGATTTAACCTCCATATCAGAAGCCCAAAGGTAAATGGATTCTTTACCAACTGGGAAAAAGATGGAATTGCCATTATTTCCTTTAACAACCCATCCATTAACACCATTATATTGTGCCCATTCCCAAATACACCTTTCTCTTAATTCACATAACTCAGTATATGTAGGCATCCTCCAATTGCCTCCCCATTTAACATGGGCAACATCATAGTCTGTTCCTTTTATATCTATTCCTATGTCAATGTATGACTCTGTGTTGGAATCATAATAAAGATAGTTTGAGACACCGCCAGAACCTGTCTTGGGGTTAGTCTCCCCCCATGAAAATTTGTCCCCTTTCTCTTCTGGCGAATTCGCTCCAACATTACAACTTGCCCATTTTACAGACAAACCCAGGTCTACAGCCTTATCGCTTGAAACATGTGTGTTGTTTTGTTGCTCCTCAGAGAATTCAACATAATCAATATTGTTCATGTTATACTTAACGGTCTGACCACTCTTATAATGGATATTCATTGTCTGAGACCATCCAACTGATGCAAGCAACACTGCTGCAAAAAATAATATAATTTTTCTCATAACGTTTATTACTTTATGAATATCTTCTTTCCGTTTATTATATACATGCCTCTTTCAAGGGATAAGACCTCACTCTTATCCTTCAATGTAGCAACTTTCTTGCCATCGATGGTAAAAACATTGATGGGAACATTATCCTCATTATTTCGGATAATTACCTTGTCAACGGCTGTGTCAGACCCGCCAATCGGTGTAACCTTGCATGGAAGGGTGAGTGTCACGGTCATAGAGTTGTTTTTCAGCAGCAGATTGCCATCTTCTGTGACAATCTTGGGCTTTTGACTCAGTTCAATGGTCATGGATGTTCCACTGAACTCCACCTTGATTGCAGATCCCTCTGCCCTAATCTGCATAGGAATTGCAAATAATGCCAGGATAAAAACAGTTGATAAATATTTATACATTATCATAGTTGCTTTGGATTGTTGTTTAACATCTCATTAAAAAATTAGTCTGAATTTTCCACTAATCTCATATTCGTTCCCATTCCAGTCATCCGTTAAGATAAAGGAGAAAGTTCCTTCTGTTACATAGCTATCTTCTCTACCCATAATGGCTTTTGCGCTAGGGTCTTTGAACTTGCCGACTTTGGTTATCTTCATTGACCCTGATGTAACAGTTCGGCGACTCATATTACCGCCACTGATAACCATTCCAACATTATCAGAATAGTCTGTGACTATATACTGCCCACGATTGCTGATGACCTCATACGTGCCAGTGGAATTCTGAAATACTTGTTTCATGTCCTCAGTGGTATAGCCTGCAATAACATGATACTGAAGCCCGTCCTGGTATGATATGGGGATTTGGTTTGATACGCCTCCATAAGCATAAACTTCCATTCCATTCCTTTGTTTGGGAGCCAAGTTAACAATTCCAGAACCACACCAGTATTCGTCAACGTATTTCTCTCCATTGATGGTGATTTCAAAGTATTCATTGTCATCATAACCACCACCATCTTCATCGTCATCATCACCACCGCAAGCGGTTAATCCCAATACTGCAACCATCAGTGCCAGCATCATAATTGATAAATTTATCTTTCTCATACATTTCTTATTTTACAGTGTATTTCTTTTCGTTAACCATATAGATTCCCTTTGGTAGATTCTCAATGTCCGATACTTCAGCTGACATTTTACCACCCTGTAGGTTGTACACCTTATAACTATGCAAATGTTATATCGTTATTTCTTCTCAATTAAAAAATCTTCAAATTCTTTATAATATATAATAGTTCTTTGTTCCATAAAGACTAATAATCTCCTTTTCTTTTCTGCTTCTACAAAGAAATGAGCATATACTCCATCTTCATCGTGATATTTAAATATACATTTATTGATTTCATCTTTGGTAATATCTTTTATGAAGCATTCAAAAATCCTGTACTTATCATCCTCATTATAACCATACAACAAGTGCATGATTCCTTCCCACGCTTCTGCTATCCTACCATTAATAATAACGAGTTTACGAAATTCCTTGTATATGACTTCTTCTTTTATTGCATCATCATACAGATGGCTATTAAGAGAATCTATATTAACGTTATACTCGTTTATCAATTCAATCAAGCCTTCAATTATCCTATAGGAAGTATGATTTTTATAGAATAGTTCACAATGGATGTTTGTTGATGGTAATTTAATAATTTCTAATATTTGTTCTAAAGGATAATATTTATATTTTTTATCATCAAGAATATTCCATAATGCAAGAATCCTTAAATAACCATCTAATAGTTTAACTATAAATTCATCAAGTAGAAACTGTTGTATGTCTTTATTGATAATGGGCATTGTGTTTTCCTCGGTCTGCCTTTGAGACTTTAGTGTTTGTCTTGCTATTATGAAAGAAAGAATAGCAACGAACAAAGAACAAAGTGCTACAGATACAGCAATCCAATCCCATACAGTTAGGGACAACCATTCAGCAAATTCTTTAATCATGATACTTTAATTTGACATTTTCCTCATATAATTTGCGATTTCCTCATATAATTTGCGCATTTCCTCAGAGGGATTTTCACTGTCTTTTAGACTCCTTAACTTGAGCTCTAATTCACTTGGCTGATACGCTGATATTAGTGAAGCCACTTTCTCGGGCTCTGATTCACCTTGCTGATACCCTGATATTAGAGAAGTCTCTGTATTTGGATTCTTTTTTTCTTTTTCAAAAATATCAGTAGCAATCTCTTTTCTAAGTTGTTTTATTGCATCATCATCTTCTGCTTTAAAAGAAACAACAAATCGACTTTTGTACTTTTCATCAATGTAAGTTTTATACATTTGTTGACTAAGAGTTAATGAATCTGTATACAGATTGCCATAATGAGGGGGTTCAATACTATATAGGCAATGTTCATCTTCTTCCAAATGTTCAAGTCTATTTCGTTCTAATTCTTCAAGAATCTTTTTCCTTTCTTTTTCTCTTTCTTCTTCGATGATTTTTCTTTCAGATAGAGAGAGTTCTGCCTCTTTCATTAATTGGACTTCCTTAAATACTGATTTAAGAAAATCTAAATAGTCCCATGTGTACAATATTCTTCCGGCCATGTTAACTTTAAAAACGATTCAATTTCTTAATTATGTATTATAGTTATTCACTTTTCCCTCCTTTTGCCAACAAAATTACAATTTTTCTCACTCAATTCCAACTATTTATTCAAAAATCTGCATTTTTCTGCTCAAATTCTTTGGTAGTTCAACTAAAACCACTAGCTTTGCACCTGTTAATTGATGAATCGAGCCTAGGAAAAGCGACAACCCCTAATAAAGTTCAAGAACAGATTACTGAAAAAAAGAAAAAAACTTGGTTATTTGGAAAATATTTCTTACCTTTGCAAAAACAACAACTAAAACGCATTATGAAATTAACTATCTCAGACATTCTGCAACTCATTGCAATTTTGGGTATTATTGCTGCCATAGTTTATGGCATACTGAAATTTATACAGGACTTTGTACAGCGAGAATCTGTCAAGCGGGAAAACTACCACAAGTCATTTGACACGATAGTAGCCCAATTGTCATCAGATGTTAAAACCTCACAGTTGTCTGCCGCCATTCTACTGAGAAGGTATTTCAAAAATACAGGTAAAAAGAAGAGGTCTGACTTACGAATAGAAGCTATCAATGTCATATCCTCACTACTAAAAATATTGCCAACTGGCGTGTTGCAAAAAACTCTTGGCGATGGTCTGGCATATGCGGTAAATCTTGAGAAGGTTGATCTCCAGAATACCAACCTTCAAAATTTGTATTTAGGAAGAAAAGACAATATCCGTATTCAGATGCGGGAAACAGATATGTTTATGGCAGACCTGTCGTATGCAACACTGAATGAAATTGATGGACAAGAGGCAGTGTTCCGGAATTCCATTCTATATCATACACAAATCAAGAACAGCAACTTCTCCAAAGCCAACTTTAAGGGGGCAGACCTTAGTAATGTATATTTTGAAGAGGTAACTCTTGATGGTGCAGATTTCTCAAATGCAACCAATCTGCCTATTGAATTTAATGAATGTCTTGATAATAACGGCAAATACATTTCCGAGAAAAAACTTACAACCCCTTCTACTAAAAAGGCAAGGAAGGCCATTTTCTTCAGTATGCCTGGCAACCTTAACAAGAAAGACGAATTATTAACGAAGTATTACCGGGATTTCTTTATTGAAAAAGGATTTGACGTTATATATTATGAGAAAGACGAGTATCCGGAGTTTGGCCAGTTCAATAAGATACGACAGAGTATCGTTAATTCATCTGCAATGATTGCTTTTGGTTTCAAACAGATCTATATCGAAAATGGAACAATCCATCCTAATACGACAGCAGAAGAGCCGTTATTTATGAAATACATGTCAACTTATTGGAATGAACTTGAAGTTGGCATGGGGCTTATGAACAACCTACCGATTTTATTGGTAAAAGACGCAAATATTGATAGTGGCATATTTGATGATAAACTGAGTGAATTCTTTGTTGGCACAATCCTCTCGGATTACAACCTCAGGGAATTGGAATACCACCCGTCTCTTAAGACTTGGCTATCTACATTTTAACTTTGCATCGTATAACTTAAAACATTGAAGACTATGGCAAATTTAAATAATACGAAAATGATAGACTCTTACGAGGAAGTTTTAAATGAATTGAGCAGTAAAATTGGGAAAAAAATCACAATTGATCAACTGTTTGAAAGCGGTATGAATAAGATTATACGGATTGATAAAGATAAAATTGATAGGGAATGGGAAAAACTAAAAGGTAGAATCATTAATGGTAGAATCATTAATAAAGAAGAAGACGTCTATGTTCGTAGTCATGGGCGTAATGGTTCGGGTAATATAAAATTAATACCTTTGTTAAAGGAAGTTTTTGACATGAAGTTTGAAACCGATTCAACTAACAACTCAAAACCCAAAAGTCTTCTGAAAAGATGCTGTGGTGATGAGTACCAGAACTATCAGATTTCACACATTTTTGAAGAGAGGACCAACAACCCATTTCTATTTACTGCGCCTTGGATGGTGTGCTTCACTCCTAAGATTATAGACCCCTTCACAGGACATGAATCCAAAGGATATCCAGAATTAAGAAGAAAATTCACACAATGGGCATATGATACAAACAAAAAATATATAGAAAACTACAATAAATTAATACTCCGCTATTGGAAAAGACTAAAGGCCTTATTTGATGAAGAGAAATACAGAGACGATGAGAAGTTTAGAGAACGTATGATTATAGCTTTGGCTCCCATTAAACTTGATTATGAGCTGCTTGATTCGGAAGAAAGAAAAGCAAAATATATTGAAGAATTCAATAAGCTATAATAAACACATCGTTCCAGGCCCATGTGCATATGCCTGTGACAACCAAATAAAAGAAGGGAGTCATGAAGAAAGTATTGTTTGCCCTATTAGCAGTATTGTTCATGGCAACGGTTATTTGTTGCGATGAAAGTGAAAATCCTGTAGTTGATGTCACATTGAAGAACTTTGCCAATTCAGGTTGCAAAGGCAATACCAGAGCTGGTGATGAAGGCAGGGCAGAGTTCATCGAGTATTCTGTGATTCACGATGACTATCTCTATTTAAACCATCGGAATGTTATGTTTAATTGCTGTCCTGGGGAATTAGGAGCCAATATCTCTGTCGATGAAAACATCATCACTATAAATGAATATGAGACAGAACAGGGTTGCAAATGCATTTGTACTTATGACCTGAGCTATGAGATTGGTCCTCTGAAAGAAGGTGAGACATATACGCTATCCATCAAGCAGAATGACAATGAGCCGATAACAAGAAAGTTCGAATTCAAAAACTCGATGTCTGGAGTATGGAAATAAAAAATAAGGTGAAAGAGGCAGCTTTAGTACTATCGAGCGGTGGTGCGCGAGGACTGGCACATATCGGTGCCATCGAGGAATTGGAAGCCAACGGTTATCATATCAGTTCGATAGCAGGCTGTTCGATGGGAGCCCTCATCGGCGGTGTCTATGCGGCAGGCAAACTGGAGGAATTCCGCGAATGGATGAAAACCATCGACCGCAAGAAGATGCTCGAACTGACCGACTTCTCGCTGTCGCTGAATCATTTCGTCAAAGGCTCCCGCATCATCAAGGCCATCATGGAATTTGTGCCCGACATGGCCATCGAGGATCTGCCGATACCCTATTGTGCCGTCGCCACCGACCTGAAAGACGGGCGCGAGGTCGTGTTCAACAAGGGCAGTCTCTTCGAGGCTATCCGGGCCAGCATCTCCCTCCCCTCGTTCTACGAGCCCGTCCAGCGCGACGGTATGATCCTCATCGACGGTGGCGTGATCAACCCCATACCCCTGAACCGTGTCAAGCGGCAGGCGGGCGATATCCTGGTGGGCATCGACGTGAGCGGCCACGACTATAAAGCCCAATGGGAGCTGAAAGAGGAACTGACAGAACGGCGCAAGCACGACAAGTCGCTCAAAGCCCAGATCCTCGACAAACTGATACCCGACAACATCGATTTCAACTATCTCACCGTTCTTTCACGGACCAGTTCGCTGATGATCCGCCAGAACTCCATCCTCATGGCCCAGCTCATGCATCCCGACATGCTCATCGATATCCAGATGTCGCGCTACGGCAGCTTCGATTACGACAAGTCCGAGAAGATCATCGCCCTCGGCCGCCTCAAAGCCTCCCTCGCCATCAGCAAGTACGAGAACGGCATCAGCAGCTAAAGCAAGCAGAATTTTCCGCTAAACAATGGTGATGTCTTAAAAATAAAAACCGGCAGATTCCATTCCGGAACCTGCCGATTTATTTGTTTTTTCAGGCGATTAAGTTCTTGACATCGCGGACGAGGCGGATGGGAGCGGCATATTCGCGGGCGATATCATCGTCTGACTAAATCACAACTTGTAACCTAATGTGACGGTGATGACCCGGTTGAAGACACTATTGTCAACGCCAGAGAACAACTTGATGAGACCGAAGTTGTAACGGGCATCGAGCGTGAAGTTGTTGTACTCGTAAGAGAGACCAACGGGAATGGAGAGGTCGAACTTGTTCATCTTGGCGTCGCTATCATTGAACAGGAAATCCATAACCCTGTCGAAGTCATACGTCTGGCCATCTATCTTCATGTTGGTTTTCACCCTATAGGCTGGCTGTAAACCGGCCTTTACGGCCAGTCCCGGCACCACATAGTAGTTGGCCGTAATGGGCACAGCGAAATAATAATTGTTCAAGGTACCATCGCCATCATCGTATTTGAAACCCTGATTGGTGAACAGCATACCTCCCGCCAGACTGAATTGGTCGGTAATGTATTGCTCGTACTCCGCGCCATAGGTGAGGTTGATTTTCATCTTGGCATCGTCGGTGTTAGTCAAGGTCGAGAATGTGACACCCACTCTGGGCTGGATGCTGAACTCGCCTTCCCTATGCTGGGCATTTGCACTTACTATAGCCATCATGGCGGCTATGACCATTACTATTACTTTTTTCATACCTTATCATTATCTTGATCTTGGCCGCAAAGTTACGAATTAATTCTGATATTGGCCGCAATTTGTTTCTATTTTCTTGAAAAATGTCTCAAAATCAGGCCATCAGGCTCTTGACATCGCGGACGATGCGGATGGGAGCGGCGTATTCGCGGGCGATCTCGTCGCCTGACATTTCAACGACATAGATGACCTTGGCGTTCAGGAGTTCGGGACTGGTTTCGGGACTGATGCCGTTCAGACGGACATTGCTGCCCCAGTCGCGGAAGAGCAGGGCGGTGTCGCCACCGTCGTAGATAAACATAGGGCCATCGGGCTCACAATCCTGCGGTTCAATGACCAGCAGGAGATCATTGTCTTGGTTTTGTAAGATTCTGTACATATATTAAAAGGGAAGTTAAAGGGAAGTGGAAGGGACGATACATTAGTGTTGAGAGGACGCCTTAGGCGTTGAAGCCCACCTTGTGGCGGGTCTTCAGCGCTGTGGCTTTGGGATTGAATTTGTCGTAGGCCTGACGGATGTCAGCAACCTCGACGGTCTGATAGTCATCGCACCCTGTCTGAGAGATGCGGCTGGCCATGGCGGGGATGATGCCGTGACTGACGAACTGCTCCACCCAACGGGCATTGCTGAAGTTGTCGTCGCGCTGGGCGTAGGCCTTGGCGATGGCCTCGCGGAGCTTGGCCTCAGCCTCGGACGAGAGGAGGTAGTCGTCGTGCTTCAGCTGACGGATGGCTATGTCGAAAAGCTGCCCGGCATTGTAATCCTTGAACTGGTACTTGTAAGGGAAGCGTCCCAGAAGTCCAGGATTGGTGTTGAGCATCGCGTCCATCTCCTTCAGATAACCGGCGAAGATAACCAGCATGTCGGGGTCGGGCTGCGAGAGCACAGTGAGCAGCGAGTCGATGACGCGCGCGCCGAAATCCTTGCGGTCGCCGGCCCCATCGTAGAGGGTGTAAGCCTCGTCGATAAAGAGCACATTGCCTCGGGCCTCATCGAGGATGGTCTTCATGTTCTCCTCAGTCTCACCTATGTAACGTCCCACGAGTCTGGTGCGGTCGACGGCGATGACATTGCCCCGTGAGAGCAGACCTAAAGAGCGGTAGATCCGACCGAGCTTCTTGGCAACAGTGGTCTTGCCCGTTCCCGGATTGCCGGTAAAGATACAGTGGAAGGTAGCCTCTTGCGAAGTGGTCAGTCCACGACGGCGTCGCTCGGCAAAGAACTTGGTGTTGTTGGCCATCTTCCGGATGCCCTCCTTCACCTCGTCGAGTCCGATCATCTCGTCCAGGTCTTTAAGACACTGTTCGTAGGTGGACTCGGTGCTGGTGAGCTGATCGAGGCAGAGGTCGTCGAGCTCGATGCAAGGCAGATGCTCTTCGCTGATCTCCCGATAACAGCGGGCGAGATAGCGCGGCTTGACCTTTTCGACGACGTACTGCCGGATATCGTCGAGCGTCCAGGTGGAGAGGATGCCCTCGCGACAGCCCTTCAGCAGTGCGTGTGCCAGACCGTCCATCGCGTCGATGGAGCAGTAGAGGCGCTCGTTTTTGAGGGCGGCGAAGAAGGCGTGCACCTGCTCGAAGTCCTTGGGAGGCTCCTGTTCCAGGCGGTGGTCGGCGGGGAAGAAGTCGCCGAGCGAAGGAAACATATTGAGCACGGCGTCGATGTCCTGCCTGAAGCCGCAGAGCCAGAGCAGATTGCTTTTTTCGTCGGTGCGGATCTTGTCGACGATCTTCTTGACGATGGTCTTTCCGCCTGTTCCAAGGAGGGCGCCCGGATTGGTCAGACAGAAGACGTGCTGTCCCGTGACACCCAATTCCTCGAAGAGCATCTCGTAGGGATTGTTGCGGGCGGGGTCGAAGAGCGTGCCGCAGTCGATGGCATTGAATGCGTAGTCGCGCGCCACCAGCGAGCGCAGCCAGTAGAGCTGATCCTGCGTAAGGTCTCTGTTGCGCGTGGCTATCAGGAGATGGCCTTTCGAGCAGAGGGGCTCGCCATGCATGCCCTTGCGGAACTCGTTGTAGACCTCGAACTGCTTCTGCCTGACCACGAAGTCGCGGATCTGTGCCATGCCAGGCCGCTGTGCCAGAAGATCCCAATCGGTTTCGTAGCCGTCGAGCATCGCGGTGAGGATGTCCTCAGGACTGCAAGGCAGACAGGGTTGCGGATCGAAGAGTGTCGCCTCCAGCTCGTCGTCGAGGGTAAAGGGCAGCAGGATGAGAGAGTCGTCGCTATTGTCGCGGATGTAGAGTACATAGCGTCCTGGCAGCCAGACCACGAAACTCATCATCGTGAGCACAATCGAACCAGGAGCTGGATGCTCGGTCTCGTGGTAGCATTTGGTGGTCGCCATCGGGTAATGGCCCTCACCAAGGATGTGCAGCTGGAAACGGTTGTCGGCGAAGTCGGCGTCCTCCTTCCCGTGGATGGTCACCGCTACGTCGCCGTTGACATAGGGCGAATCGAACAGGTCGGGCTGGACATGGATCTCCACCTTCGTGATTTCCGGGATGTAGTTACGCTCGCCTCCAAAGCGGATGGGGTCCATTCCGTCATCACCGGGTTTGTCATCTACAGTGTCTTCATCATCGGCATCAGCATCATCAGAGGTTGTCTCATCGTTCAGGAAATCCTGGAAAATCTTTTCAAAATCGTCATCACATGGCTCGTTGTCGAGCTTTCTAAAATCCTTTTCCATATCATAAGGTTGAATTTGAATAATATGTGTTTCCGAATGCCCCCGTAAAAAGGGGCGCAAGAGGTGTTTGGGCAAAGCCTTGCGGCCAATGCCCAGTGAGCTTCATAGAAAAATACCCGATTTTCCTATCACATCGTTGTAACAATAAGTCAAAGAACATGCAAGCCGAATGCAAAGTGAAAGCTCACTTTCAGACTTTGCTGAGGCGCAGCTGTTTTTCGAAGCAAAGCTTCAAAGAACGACCTTCAAGACGCTTTTACGCAGTCCGAATAACGAGAGTTCAGAACATAGCCCGAGGCTATATCTTCATCTGCGTCACCCGACGACTGAATAAGCATTGCTTGATGGCTTTTCTCCTCATTTTGTTTAAACTGATTGTGATAGAATTTAGATTTGCGGCGACAAAGATAGGAAAATTTTCCACTATCTTCCAAGAAAAAACGGGAAAATTTTTCGAAAAAATGCCATTTTAACACTTCTTCGCGTGCGTAGTAAATAAGGTTCGCGGGAGGTAATTATTCACCGATGGGCAGCTCGATGATGAAACGACAGCCGGCCTTATAGGAGGTATCAAGGATGAGGTCGCCACCCAGGTTCCGGATGTGATGCTTGGTGAGTGCCAGCCCAAGACCGAGGCCTTCGGAGAGGTCGTTGACCTTGGTGAACATCTCGAACAGACGGCTAGCGTCTTCCTCAGCGATGCCCGGGCCGGTATCCTCGACGATGAAACGAACGGTGTCGTACGTCCTGTTGATGCTTAAAGCGATGTTCTTGCCGTCGGAATACTTGCCGGCATTATAAAGTAGCTCGCGGATGCTTCGCTCGAGGTACAGACGGTTGGAATGGATATGGAAGTCATCAGTCACGTCGGTAGAGAATCTGAACGGCAGGTCGGGATAATGTACGCGGGTCTTGTCGATGCTCACACGCGCCAGATCGTTACAGAACACCACCTCGTTTTTGTTGGCATAGCGTTCCTCGGTCATACCGCGTACAGAACTGTCGCTGAGCATGAGCAGCATGCGTTCGAGCATCATGGCGTTGTGGCGCATCATATCGGTGATGCCCTTCGTCTCTTCCTCTGACAAGAAGGACTTGTTCTCTTTCAGCACTTGTGCGAAGCCCATGATGATGTTGAGAGGCGTGCGCACCTGATGCGACACGTTCTGGATGAACAACGACTTCTGACGGTTGGCCTCCTTGGCCAGTTCGCTGGCGCGGACGAGTTCCTCATTGCGTCGCGTGGCCTCGGCATTCATCTGTTGGATGTCGTTGACATGACGGCTCAGCGATTCCTGCATGGCAGCGAAACTGTTCTGCAGACGGCCCACGACATCGTGGTGGCGGGTACGCTCGATATGTTCGTCGTATTGGCCATCGGCGATATGCTGCAACGTTTCGGTGAGCTTATAGAGTGGGTCGATGGCATGGGCGACGGTGAAGCCGCTGAAGAGAAGGATGAACAGCAGGCCGATGACGATGAGGGGAAAGAGGATATAGGCCAACCGGTTGTAGTTATGGAGGATGGTGCGCTCATTACAGACGAGGGCGAGGCTCCAGTTGGTTCCCGGCACCGGCTGGTAGCTGACGATGCAGGGTTCGCCATTAATCCTGACACTCATGCTGCCCTGCTGGCCGGTGGTCATCTGATGGCCCAAGGCGAAGATGTCGGCATTCTTATCGGGGTCGGCATCGCTGAAGATGGTGTGGGTGAAGAGCTGCGCGCTATCGGGGTGGAGATAGTAGCGGCCTTCGTCGCCCGTCATGAAGAAATAGGAGTCGTCGTATGGTTTCTCAGCCGTGATGATCTTTGAAAGGCGTATCAGCGAAAGGTCGGTGGAGATGATACCAATAAAACTACTGTCAGCCTTATAGAGAGGTTTGCTATAAGAGGCTATCATGCCGTCGATAACCAATGCCAGCGACTCGTCATCGTAATAGACAGCCCAGCAGGCTTCACCTAACTGCTTAGGGGGCTTGTACCATATCCTATCGAAATATTCATATTCCTCCTCGATGACAGTGGAAACAGTGTCAGTCTCTCGAACGGTATAGACAGAGAAGTAACGGCCGTATTGGGGGAATACCTCTGGCTCAAGACTGATGGAGCAGCCGTCGATATGACTGTTGAAGGCAACGACATAGTTGGAATAGTAGAGCAACGAATCGGGCTGTAGGTTGTTGATTACATCCCAGGCGGTAAGGTCGGTGGCGGTCTGCACGATGTTCATATAGCGGGAGATATGCTGCATGGTCGTGTTGACGACGCTGGCAGCATGCTTGGTAGCCTCGCGCTTGACATTGTTGCGCGACTGGACGAAAAGGATGCCTAACGCCAGCGTGAAAATGGGAATGGCCATCAGCAGGATGCCGAGGCTGAGCTTCCAGGAAAGCGACTGGCGGATATGTTTGATTATTGAGCGCATCTGATTCTTCTCTTCGTTAATTCTTGATCTTTTCTGACTCGGTGATGAGTTGATTGAGCAGGGCGGTAATCTTTTCACCTCGCTGCTGAATCTCGTCGACCAGGCGGTTGGTCTCTTCCTCTGACAGTTCATCAGCCCGATTGCTGATGGTCATCACACCATCATGGATATCGTTGAAAGGCGACACCATCTGGTCGGACATGTTGTAAAGGAAGTTGGTCTTCATACGGTCGCCTGCCTGAGCCTGCTCATAAGCAGCCAGCAGCACCTCGCCCCGCTCCTGTAGGAGGTCGGAGGCATGCTGCATCTCGCCCACGCGAGTGGCCAGTGACTGCTGCATCTGCTGGAAATGCTTATGCAGACGGCCTATCTCATCTTGTCGCCGGCTATCGGGGATGGGCTCGTCATAGGAACCTTCGGCAATACGCAGTGCCGAATTCTCCAACTGTCGCAGCGGTACAAGCTGTCGGTGGATGAAGAGCCGGCAGGAGATGAACAACAGCAGCAGACCGATGGCAGCGATGATGAGGACAATCTTCAACAGCCGGTTGTAGTCGCCGAAGATGTCGTTCTCAGGATAGATGATGCCGGCGCTCCATCCGAGTTCAATCTGGGCGCGACCAGGAACATCGGCTCGCACGAAGGGCTTATAGAACGCGTAGTAATCTATTCCTTCTACCCTGATGAATTTGTAGTCGGTCTGGCCCGAAGTCATGGCCTTGATGACGTCGACTTCAGCATTGTGATGGTCTTTCTCAGCAACTTCAAAGGCGTTCTTGTTGAGATAGGCGCTGTCGGGAGAGACGATAAAGCTGCCGTCTTTTCCCAACAGTACGCAGAACGAGTTGGGCGACGGTTTGCTATCGAGCATGATCTTTGAGATTTGTGTCAACGACACGATGACATCTAACGCGCCTACTGCTTTCTGATGACCATCCAGGATGGGCAGACGGAACACAGTGAGGTGATCGTTACTGTTGCAATAGCCTTGTTGAGGAGTTGTCCAACCTACGACACTGATATCGACGGTGGCAGTGTCTGAGATCCAATGGAAATGAGCATCGGTGATATAGGGATTGTCGTCGACCAGCCGTTGGGTGTACATCTTCAACTTCTCAGGCTGATGAAGACAAGTCAACATCTTAAAGTAGATATTGCCTGTAGACTGCTCCACGTCGAGGAGGATGTTGTCGATGCGGTTCACCGTAGCCTCAAGCGTCTGAGCAGCATCGCGGATGGCCTCTTCCCTCAATGCCTTGCGCGAGAAGGTGAACATGATGAAAAGTGCCACGACGAGCAAGATGGCCAAGGCTGCTATGACCCTCAGACTGAGCCTGAAGGACAATGTCTTGCCAATATAGTTCGCCAGTCGTGACATCTCTGTTTGTTTACTCTGCTAAGGTGAAGTCGAGCTGCTTGCGCTCCAGATTGGCGCGGGCCACCTGAATGCGGATGGGATCACCCAACTGGTACTTCGTATGGTTGCGACGGCCCACGATGACGAAGTTCTTCTCGTCGAAGTCGTAGTAGTCGTTGCCAAGGTCGCGGATAGGGATCATACCCTCGCAGTGGTTCTCATCAATCTGGGCATAGATGCCGTAGGAGGTGAGACCTGAGATATGGGCATCGTAGGTATTGCCTATCTTGTCGGCCATAAACTCCACCATCTTGTACTTGATAGAATCGCGCTCGGCATTCTGTGAGATCTGCTCCATATCGCTGCAGTGTTCGCAATACTCCTCATACTTATCCTTATTCGCCGAACGGGCGCCATTCTGATACTTCGTCAGCAGACGGTGCACCATCATGTCGGGATAACGGCGGATGGGCGAGGTGAAGTGGGTGTAGTAGTCGAAGGCAAGACCGTAGTGGCCGATGTTGTGGACACTGTACTTGGCCTTCATCATTGCACGCAGGGCGACGGTCTCGATGGCGTTCTGTTCGCGGGTTCCCTCAGCATCCGACATCAGCGCATTGAGCGACTTGGTGATGGCACCCTTCGTACCGCTGGTCTTCACCTTATAACCGAACTTCGAGACGAATTGACGCAGGTTTTCGAGTTTCTGAGGATCGGGCTGGTCGTGAATACGATAGGGCAAGGTCTTGGCTTTCTGACCTTTCTTCACGCGGCCTATCGACTCGGCTACAGTGCGGTTGGCGAGCAGCATGAACTCCTCGATGAGTTTGTTGGCATCCTTCGACATCTTGAAATAGGCCTTTATGGGCTTGCCATTCTCATCGATATCGAAATGCAGTTCCTCGCGGTCGAACTTCACGGAACCGTTCTTGAAACGGGCGGCACGCAGTTTCTTGGCAAGGGCATCGAGCACAATCAGTTCGGTGGCATTCTCACCCTTATAGGGATTCTTCTTCGTGGCTGCGGGAGCAGGCTCTCCGGTACCGTCCTTCACACCATTGTCCTCGAGTATCTGCTGTACCTCCTCATAGGCATAGCGGCGATTGCTCTTGATAATGGTATGGGCCAGATGCCACTTCTTGACATTGGCCTCATCGTCGAGCTGGAAGATTACGCTGTAGCAGAGTTTTTCTTCGTCAGGACGCAACGAGCAGATGAAGTTACAGAGACGTTCAGGCAGCATCGGAATGGTACGGTCGACGAGGTAGATGCTTGTGGCACGATTGTAGGCCTCCTTATCGATGGTGGAGCCTTCTTTCACATAATGACTGACATCAGCGATATGCACACCCACTTCCCAAAGACCGCTGTCAAGCTTGCGGATGGAAAGGGCATCGTCGAAGTCCTTGGCATCCTTGGGGTCGATGGTGCAGGTAAATACATCGCGGAAGTCCTCACGACGGTCAATCTCCTGCTGCGTGATGGTCGCATCAATCTTCTCGGCAGCATCCTCCACATTCTTCGGGTACTTATAAGGCAGGTTGTATTGAGCGAGGATAGCATGCATCTCGGCATTGTTCTCACCCGTCTTACCCAATACATCGACAACGGCACCAATGATGTTCTTATGCTCGTTGTCGGGCCACTGAGTGACCTTCACCACCGCCTTATCGTCGGTCTTTCCTCCCTTCAGCTTACGCTTGGGAATGATGATATCGTGAACGAAGGTAGAATCCTGCGGAATCAGGAAGGCCCAGTCCTTATCGACACGCAGCTTACCCACAATCATATCATGGGCACGACGGACAATCTCGATGACCATCGCCTCCTTGATATGCTTGTCGCGACGGGCCATATACGACACCTTCACCTTGTCGCCGTCCATCGCCGACATCGAGTTGCGCTCAGCCACGAATACAGGCGTTCCACCATCATCGGGCAGGAATGAGTTGCGACCATTGGCCTTGCGACGGAAGGTACCTTCCTGAACCTGCGTCTTCATGTTCAGACGATAGGAGTTGTCGCTGACCTTGCTCAGGAAGTCATCCCATGCCATCTCCTCCATCGTGTCGATGGCGAGCATCTTCAACGGATGGGTATCGAGCTTCAAAGCCTTGAATATCTGCTTGACCGAGAAAGTCTCGTTCGGATTGTGCTGAAAGAGGTTCTGCAGCAGTTCACTGACCTGCTTCTTACCTAACCGTTTACCGCCTTTTTTCTTTCCCATAGAGTTGTAATATCTTAGTTTTCTGCAAAGATAGCAAAAAAACTGAACACTCAGATACGAAGACACTAAGTTTTTTCCCTTTTTAACTTTTCTTTGTGACTTTGTGCCTTATGTTCCATAAAAAAATTATACCTTTGCAACCAAATTACGTATCAAATGAAGATATTAATCACTGGTGCAAGCGGGTTTATCGGCTCGTTTATCGTGGAAGAAGCCCTGAAGCGGGGCTTCGAGACGTGGGCTGCCATCCGCAAGAGCAGTTCGAAGGAGTGGCTGCAGGATGAGCGCATACGGTTCATCGAACTGAACCTCTCGTCGAAGGCACAACTCATGGCGCAACTGAAAGGCCATGATTTCGACTATGTGGTGCATGCTGCAGGCGTGACGAAGTGCCTGAACAAAGCCGACTTCCACCGCATCAATACCGAGGGGACGAAGAACCTGGCAGAGGCATTGCTCGAAGTGGGGATGCCCTTGAAGCGTTTTGTCTTCGTGAGCAGCCTCAGCATCTTCGGTGCCATCAAGGAGCAGCAGCCCTATGAGGCCATCCGCGAGAGCGACACACCACAGCCGAACACCGAGTACGGTCGCAGCAAACTGGCGGCAGAACAATATCTGGAGAGTTTAGGCACGCGCCTGCCATATATCATATTAAGACCTACGGGCGTGTATGGTCCGCGCGAGAAGGATTACTTCATCATGGCGAAGAGCATTAAGCAGCATTCCGACTTCGCCGTCGGCTATCAGCGGCAGGACATCACATTCGTCTATGTAGAGGATGTGGTGCAGGCGGTGTTCCTGGCTTTGGAGAAAGGCGAGAATGGCCGCAAGTATTTCCTCTCCGATGGTGAGGTCTACCAGAGTGCCACGTTCAGCAATCTCATCCACGAGGCATTAGGGCGTCCTTGGTGGATACGCATTACCGCGCCTATATGGGTGCTGCGCATCGTGACCTTCTTCGGTGAACACATCGGACGGATGACAGGCAAGGTGACGGCGCTGAACAACGACAAATACAATATTCTCAAGCAGCGTAACTGGCGCTGTGACATCCAGCCTGCCATCGACGAACTCGGCTACCAGCCAAAGGTGCAATTGGAAGAGGGCGTGAAAAGGACGATCCAATGGTACAAAGAAAACAAATGGCTATAATAAAAGTAAAGGAATTATTTGCAATAGAGAAGAAGCCCCGGAAGGGGTTGCTGGCAGTAGAGTGGGTCGTGATGGGCTATCTGCTGCTGACACTGCTTCTGATGCTCTTCACCTATACGAAGATGCAGGATCCGGAGCCCATGCTCTGGGGCCGCTTCCGCATCGTGATGATGACACTGGCACTCTGGGCGGTGTATCGCATGATTCCGTGCCGTTTCACCCATCTCTGCCGCATCGCCGCACAATTGGCGCTCTTGTCCTGGTGGTATCCCGATACCTATCTGCTGAACCGTGTCTTCCCCAACCTCGACCACGTGTTTGCAAGCTACGAGCAACAGCTCTTCGGTTGTCAGCCGGCACTGATCTTCGCACAAGCATGGTCACATCCCATATTCAGCGAGCTCATGCACTTAGGCTATGCGTCGTATTTCCCGATGATTGCCCTTGTGACACTGTTCTACTTCTTCTGGCGCTACAAGGAGTTCGACCGTACGGTCTTCATCATCCTGACTTCATTCTTCATCTACTACGTCATCTTCATCTTCCTGCCTGTCACGGGTCCCCAGTATTACTACCTGGCAGCAGGCACAGAGAATATCGCCCAAGGCATCTTCCCCAACGTACACGACTATTTCGCCACCCACAATCAGGCACTGCCCATGCCAGGCTATAGTGACGGATTCTTCTACCACATGGTAGAGAATGCCCATGCTGCAGGCGAACGTCCCACTGCAGCCTTCCCCAGCAGCCATGTCGGCGTGACCACCATCCTCATGATTCTGGCCTGGCGCAGCGGCAACCGGATACTGTTCTATGTGATGCTGCCGCTGTTTGTGCTGATGTGTCTGGCCACCGTCTATATCCTGGCGCACTATGCCGTCGACGTTCTGGGTGGCTGGGTGTCTGGCATCGTCATCTTTGCCGTTTTGCATTTTTTATACGGAAAAATTTGGCCGATTCGAAAATAATGCCTACCTTTGCAAACGGATAAGTTAAGTAAGGATAAAGACATGCTAACAGCGAGGATTCCGACAGAAGAAAAGTCGGGATTCTTTTGTTTTTTGTCTGTCTAACTAAAATTGAAACTAATTAAAATGTAAACATCATGGCATATATGTCACAAGAAGGCTATGACAAACTGATAGCCGAACTGAAACGCTTAGAAAGCATTGAACGCCCCAAGGCTTCGGCAGCCATTGCCGAGGCCCGTGAAAAAGGCGATTTGAGTGAGAACAGTGAGTATGACGCCGCCAAAGAGGCACAGGCGCATCTTGAGGATAAGATCAATCAGCTGAAGCTGACGATCTCAGAGGCAAAGGTCGTGGACATCAGCCGCCTGAGCACAGACTCCGTGCAGATTCTCTCGAAGGTGGAGATGACCAACATGACGAATCAGGCCAAGATGACCTACACCATCGTCAGCGAGAGCGAAGCCAACCTCCGCGAGGGCAAGATCTCCATCAAGACGCCGATTGCCCAGGGTCTCCTGAACCATAAGGTGGGCGACGAGGTGGAAGTCAAGATTCCCCGTGGTACCATTAAACTCCGCATCGACAAAATCACTGTAGGATAACGGTTATTGGTTAACGTTTATTGTTATGGATATTTTCAGTAAGATTGCTGCTGGTGAGATTCCCAGCTACAAATGTGCAGAGAACGAGGAGTTCTATGCTTTCCTCGACATCAATCCGCTGGTAAAGGGCCATACCCTCGTTATTCCCCGTCGTGAGGTGGACTACATCTTCGACATGGAAGACGATGAGATTGCCCGCTACCAGGTGTTTGCCAAACGCGTGGCCCTTGCCATCAAGAAGGCCTTCCCCTGCAAGAAGGTGGCTCAGGTGGTGCTCGGCCTCGAAGTGCCCCACGCCCATATCCATCTCATTCCGATGCAGTCGGAACAGGATGTGGACTTCCGCCGCGAGCATCTGAAACTCACAGAAGAAGAGTTTAAGGAAATCGCCGCTAAGATTCGTGAAGAGTTTGTCTGATCAGACAAACTCTTCTCCGTATTTAATCTGTACCTCACTCACATACTTACGCACCAGCGATGACGAGTCGCCCTTCTTGCAGATGAGCAGCACATTGTCCTTCTCGGCCACGATGTAGCCCTCCAGACCATTGATTACTCCCACCCGACCTTTCGGCAACTTAATCACATTGTCGCTACAATCCTCGAGAATCACCTCCGAGTCGATGACCACATTGTCGTCGTCCGTCTTCCGCATGGCCTCATAGATACCATGCCACGTGCCGAGGTCGGCCCAACCAAAGTCGCACTTCATCACAAACACCCCTTTGCTCTGCTCCAAGATGGCATAGTCGAGCGAGACATTCGGATAACGCGGATAGTTCTCCTTCACATACGCCATCTCCTGCTCATACGTGTAGTTCGGTATCTCCTCTCCCAGATGACGGAGCACTTCGGGGAATATCTGCATGAAACTATCCAACAGATGACGCGCGTTCGAAAGGAAGATACCCGTGTTCCAATAGAACTCACCGCTGTTCATGAACATCGTTGCGAACTCACGCTCCGGCTTTTCCGTAAACGACTTCACGCAATACACATCCGGCTTGCAACTCACATCACCCAACTGGATATAGCCATAGCCGGGCTCCGGTCTGGTAGGCTTCACACCCATTGTCAGCAACACATCGTTTTCCGCCACATAGCCCACACCGATCTCCAGACTCCGTTTGAAAGCCTCGTCATTCAGCACCATCTGATCTGAGGGCGTGATGATGACATTCGCCTCCGGATTGATACGGGCGATACGCATCGCTGTCCAAGCCACACTGGGACCCGTATTGCGATGAACGGGCTCCACGAGGACATGGTGTTCAGGCACCTCTGGCAACTGCTCTTTGGTCAGCGGCAGGTATTCCTGACACGTACACACATATATATTCTCCTTTGGCAGAAGTTTGACGAAACGGTCGTAGGTAGCCTGCAGTTGCGTACGGCCCGTACCAAAGAAATCCATAAACTGCTTGGGATACAAGTCCCTGCTACATGGCCACAGGCGTCTGCCGCGGCCTCCTGCAAGAATGACACAGAAGTTTCTCTTATCTGTTTTTTCCATCTATAATATCTATAGTTCTTGTTTCAGTGGGCGAAGATACGCAAAATAGTTGATATAAGCAAGTATTTTTCATTTTTTTATCAGAAACTTTTGCAGTTTCAGAATTTTGTAGTACCTTTGCACCCGCTTTGGTTAAGAAACCTGCTGCGTTGTCATGCCCAGATGGCGGAATCGGTAGACGCGCTGGTCTCAAACACCAGTGGGGCAACCCGTGCCGGTTCGACCCCGGCTCTGGGTACGAGTAAAGGATTCTCTAACAAAGCAGAGTGCTGTGAGACATACTCGCAGCACTTTTTTCTTAACTATAAATATTTAAAATAATAAAGTCTATGAGAAAGTCGAGCGTTTTGATGATGATGGCCATGGGCGGCATGCTCATGGGGCTGACAGCGTGTGATGGCCAGAAATGGACAGAGCAGGCGGTGGATTCTTTTATGTTAGTAACGCAGAAAGGCGGTCCCTCGCTGGGCTATTCTCCACAATCGGGTGTGAAGATCCTGACGGTAGATGGTTTTGCATTTAAAGACCTGAACCGCAACGACTCTCTGGATGCCTACGAGGACTGGCGGCTCACGGCTCAGGAACGCGCTGCCGACCTCGCCTCCCGACTTTCAATCGAAGAAATTGCAGGGCTGATGCTCTATAGCAGTCATCAGTCAGTGCCGATGGTGGAAAGGATGGGGTTCGGTGCCTCTAACTATGAGGGAAAGCCATTCGACGAGAGTGGCGCGAAAGCCTCCGATCTGTCAGACGATCAGAAGAAATTCCTACGCGACGATCATCTGCGTGCCGTTCTGGTGACGCGTGTGGAGACACCTGCCATCGCAGCCGAATGGAATAACAATATGCAGGCTTTCGTCGAGGGACTCGACCACGGCATCCCTGCCAACACAAGTTCCGACCCCCGTCATGAGGCGAAGGCTACAACGGAATACAATGCCGGTGCTGGCGGACAGATATCGCTATGGCCGACATCGCTCGGACTGGCTGCCACGTTCGATCCCCAACTGATGTACCGATTTGGAGAAATCGCCTCCGAGGAATACCGTGCCTTGGGCATCGCCACAGCCTTGTCGCCTCAGGTGGATATTGCCACCGACCCCAGATGGTCGCGCTTCAGTGGCACCTTCGGCGAGGATCCGCAACTCTCTACAGACATGGCCCGCGCCTATTGCGACGCCTTCCAAACCACGCCAGAGACCAAGGGCTGGGGCCTGAAGAGCGTGAATGCAATGGTGAAGCATTGGTATGGTTATGGTGCTCAGGAAGGTGGGCGCGACTCGCATTACGCCTCTGGCAAATATGCCGTCTATCCTGGCAATAACCGGGAGATGCACAAGCGTTCGTTCGTAGAGGGCGCTTTCCATCTGGAGGGAGGTACGGAGATGGCTTCGGCCGTGATGCCCATCTATAGCATTCTCTGGAACCAGGATCCCTCAGGCGAGAATGTGGGCGGCAGCTACAGCAAATGGCTCATCCAGCAGCAGCTGCGCGATGAGGCTAAGTTTGAAGGCGTGGTTTGTACAGATTGGGGTATCACGAAGGATATGAAGGTGCTCGACAGTCCTCGTGGCGGCAAGCCATGGGGCATGGAAGCCTTCAACGAGACCGAGCGCCATTACAAGATTCTGCAGGCTGGCGTGGATCAGTTTGGCGGGAATAATGAGATTGGTCCTGTGGTAGAGGCTTATCAGATGTGGAGCAAGGCATTTGGTGAGGAGAGTGCCCGCGAGCGGTTCGAACGCTCTGCCCGTCGTTTGTTACTCAACGTTTTCCGCGTAGGCCTGTTCGAGAATCCTTATCTCGACCCGGCTGAAACCTCCAAAATCGTAGGAAAGCCCGAATATATGCAGGCGGGCTACGAGGCGCAGCTGAAATCCGTCGTGATGCTGAAGAATCACGCCAATCAAGTGCTGCCAATGAATAATCGTCAGAAAGTGTATGTACCCAAGCGCCACTTCCCTGCCATCCCAGGTGCCTGGGGCGGCATCTCTGAGGAAAAGACGGTGGAGCCGATAGATCTCAACCTCGTCAAGAAGTACTTCGATGTCGTGGATGAGCCTGCTAATGCCGACTTTGCCATCTGCGTCATCGAAGAGCCGAGCACAGGTTTCGGCTTCACCTATGATGACGTGAAAAAAGGCGGTAACGGCTATATGCCATTCAGTCTGCAGTATGATGACTATACAGCGAAGGATGCCCGTGCTGTGAGCATCGCTGGCGGCGACCCCATGGAGAAGACCACGAACCGCAGTTTCAGAGGAAAGACCGTGAAATGCTATAACCGCGATGATATGCTGCTGGTGAGAGAAACCAAGAAAGCCATGGGCGAGAAACCCGTGGTGGTGATCTTGGAGACAGGGCGCCCCATAGTGCTCTCAGAGATCGAGCCGTCAGCCGATGCCATCCTGGTTTCCTTCAACGTACAGCATCAGGCCTTGCTCGACATCATCAGCGGCAAGGCAGAACCCTCTGCCCTACTACCCATGCAGATGCCTGCTGACATGAAAACGGTGGAAGAACAACTGGAGGATGTGCCACGCGACATGCGATGCTATCAAGATGCTGACGGACACACTTACGACTTCGCCTTCGGCCTCAACTGGCAAGGCATTATCAACGATGACCGCGTGAAGAAATACAAGTAAGTCAAATACGACCTGACACCCTAATGATGACTCTCTGATAAGACTTCAGGTCGGAAGGTCCATTGTCGCGGACTTCGCAGATGAGGTGGAGCGTCTGGCCAGCGGCATCGGCTGGGATGCGGACGTTGATGGCGGGCTGCTCTGAAGCATCGAGCGTCAGCTTGGCGGTTCCTATCTCAAGCTGCTGCCACCATAGGAATCCGATGACATTGTGGTCGGGGTCAGAGGACTTTGAGGCATCAAGACGGACGGTCTCGCCAGCCTTGGCATGAAGCACCAAGGGCGAGGGGCCTTTATGACCGTTTATCACGACGATAGGATTGCGATTGCCCTTACCTTCATCAGCCCACTGCATACGGGCCACGAAGTCGTTGAGCTCATCGGAATAGAAACGCCGTTTATAACCGATGCTGATGCTGCGAACAGGTTCCTGCCAAGAGGTCCATGCCGTGGTGAGCGAATCGGGACAGAGGCCGCGCTCGTGATAGCCAGCCCAGCCTGCCTGCGAGGGGTCTTCGGGGTCGTTGAGACCATTGGGCAGCACATAGAGGAAGCTCGGCGTATCGCCCTCGACGCCCCATTTGTAATTGGGATATTCCTTGCCAAGCGCACCCTTTGTCTGGATGTCGCGCTGATGACACGTCCAGTTCTGTTTACCCAGTTCGCACTGCTCCTGCCAGGTACCCTCGTCCCAGATGAACTGCAGGTCGTCCTTGAATTCCTGGCGCAGCCACATGTGTGAACTACGGGCGCGATCCATGCGATGGGCGTAGTCCATATCCTGATCGGTGATGGTATAGAGACGGAACTTGCGCACGAAACGTTTCAGTTCCTCCGGTGTCCTTGTCTGTTTGACCCGCCAGATGGCCTGTGCCAGTGTGTTGGCGCCACCCCATGCCGCCACATAGATGGGACGGGGATCGTCTTCATCGGCCAGACGGATAAGCAGCTCACTGCCCGGCGAATCGTTACGCTCGCCAATGGAGCGGATTCCACCATACATACTGCCCATGACGGCACGACTCCTGATATACGCTACACTCGGCCAGTAGCCTATCTTCTGGCTGGCGTTCTCCTTTTTTATCGAGAGAAACTTCTTTTGTCCGGAGCGCTTCATCAGGTTCGGTACGTCCTTGGCATAGGCATCAATCACGCGATAAAGATACTGGGACCATTCCATCGGATAGGGGTCGCAGTTCCAACCCACTGAAGTGATTATCGCCTCAATCTCAAACATATCAGCATAAACCATCAGGTGGACCATCGACTCCATATCGTCGGGCTCCACATCGGCCGGCGCAATGTCGGTACACACCACCAAACGCGGCTTCAGCGCAGACTTCTCTGCGCTGCTTACCATTGTCACGCCCCATAACGCGAGCGTCAACAACATCGTTCTAAATAAGGTATTGCCCATCGTCAGCGTTTAGTGGGCGTTACGATGCCGCCACCGATATAGGCGATGCAGATGCCTTTCTCCCACTGTTTACGGATATAATCCTTGGGATCGTCGGGACTAACCTGAAGGTTCTGGAAACGCTCATCGCCATAGGCATAGTTGCCGAAGGTGACGATGTACTTGCCGCCGCCATAGGCCACCTGATGCAAGTTGAAGCCACGGTTCCACACTTCCGACTGGATACTGCGCATCATATCATTGTTGGTGTCGGATGTGAAATAGCCCTGGGATACGAACTTGGAGTTCTGACTCATGACAACGAGCCACTGCTTGCCGTCGAAGGCAAGGTCAGTAATGCTGAAGCCATCTCTCTTCTGCTCGGCAATCCATGGGGCAAGGTTGTCCCAGGTGTTCTGCCAGATAATCTGACGACTGATGCCGCTACCCTGCGAGAGTACCACCAGCCACTGGCTGTGGCTGCGCGACATCGAAGTGATGGCATAGCCCTCCTGCGTCTTCTGGGCAATCCACTCCTCGGGCCAGGCATCGCTGACGAGATAGGTCTGCATGGTATAAGGCGTGTTGCCGGCCATGATGACAAACCATCCCTCGCCCGTATAGGCCGCCGTCACGATACGCTTGCCCTGATCCCAACAAGCCACGATGTCTTTCTGGTCGATGCTCTCTGAGCCATAGGCAAACCACGTCTGGGCGGTGTAGGGAAGCCCGGACTCAGAGATCAACAATGTCTTGTCCTGCGCAACTGCAGCCGTTGCCGATAACTGCATCAGCAATACGGCCATCAAGAGTTTTTTCATCATTCTCATCTTACTTTTTACTGATTACATACCTTTTCGGATGCAAAGATAATAAAAAAGTAAATAAGTAAGAAAGTAAAATGGTAAAAAGATATTAAAATGTTCAATGCTCAGGGTCGTTTACAGGGCGACTCCTGACCGAAGAGGTACTGCGACTGATAACCGCCGGCATCGATCACAATCTTCTCGAAGACAATACCGGGATGTTTCGGCTGCAACGTCAGACTATGCTCCCCATCTTTCTGCACCGGCAACTCCACCACCTTCTCCACCACACGGCGGGCAACGGCAGGATAGTATTCTGAGTACATATAGGGCTGACGGTCGACGAGCGTCTTGTTGAAGTTCACCACCTGCGTTTCCCCGCCATCAAGGCTGACAGCACACTCGAAACCGCCGACATCGAGGAAGTCGAGCGTCGACTTCACGATGACATGGACCTTGACGGACTTCAAGTCTGAAGGTAGTGTGAAATGATAGGTCAACGCAGCATCACCGACAGGCTTCGTATAAGGCGTCAAGGCAACGGCACTGCGGGTACGACCGTAATAGGGATAGGTGGTCCACTGCAAGCCTTCTGGCGCCGTAGCGCTATAATAGTGCTCTGCCTCCATCGCCACATAGCCATTGCTGGGAGTAAAGGTATAGCCTCCTGCAATATTTTCATCGGCAACTATATTGACACGTGGCATCATATCGGCACGGAAGTTATCGTTCCAAGAGCGGTAACCGATGTGCTTCTGGATCATCATACCGTTCCACTTGCCGCCTGCGATATCGGTATTATAAGCCGCACAGAGCAGCGAGTCGCGACGGAAAGTCTCACGCACCCGCTCTGCCCAGAGGTTGGCATCAGGATTCTTGTTGGCGGCCAGATACTGGTTCATGGCGTGAGCATAGTACATGTCGTAGAGGTTGGCCATCGCCTGCACTGGGAAGAGAATGAGCTGACGGTAGAAGTCGCGGGTCTCGGCAGGAACCTTCTCGTAGAGTCGCAGGGCGCGCAGTTCCAGCCGCTGGTAATCATCGGCTACCTGTCGCCACTCGCCCGTCTCAATATTATAGGTATGCGCATCGAGCATCTCAGGCGTGACACGGGCCATGTACTGACAGTTCTGATTGTAGATATCGGCAGCCTCTTCGGCAACACAGTTGCAGAACACGGAACTGAAGAAACGGCAGGTGTGGTCGATGACAGTCTGGACGGTATAGTCCTTCGGATGCCAGGCCATATCCATGAACAACTGGATGGGATATTCCATCGGCTTAAGGTCGCCGACATTGAGGATCCACATGCGCTGGATGCCGAAGTCGTAGGCCAGTGACAGTTGCTCGAACATCTGCTGTGTCTGGGTGACATTGAGCCATTTCGTGTTACGGGGAGCGCCCACATAGTCCACGTGGTAATAGATGCCCCATCCACCCTTGCGGCTACGTTCGGCAGCGGTGGGCACACGACGGATATCGCCCCAGTTATCGTCGCTGATCAGGATCATCACGTCGTCGGGCACACGGAGACCGGCATCGTAATAATCCTGCACCTCCTTATACAAGGCCCATACCTGGGTGGTCTTATCGGCAGGCTTGCCCGTCACTTCCTTGATAATACGGCGCTGGTTGTCGATGATATTTTCAAGCAGTTTTGTATCGGCCGTCGCGCTCATGGCCTCGTCGCCATCACCACGCATACCGATGGTGACTATGTCGTCGGTGCCCTTCATGCGCTCGATACCCTCACGGAAGAAACGGTCGAGGTTGTCCTTGTTCGTCTGGTAGTTCCAGGCACCCCACTCCTGACGACGACGTGCATATTCCTGATGGTTACGGGCCATCGGCTCATGGTGAGAGGTGCCAATGATGACACCCATCTCATCGGCCACCTTCGGGTTCTCAGGATCGTCGGCATAGAAAGCCCAGCCCCACATGGCCGGCCAGAGGAAATTACCCTTCAGGCGGAGAATCAGTTCGAAAACCTTCTCATAGAAATGGTGATCGCCATAATTGGTGCCGAAGGTGTTCTTCACCCATGTTGTCAGACAGGGCGCCTCATCATTGAGGAAAAGGCCACGAAAACGCACCGCAGGTTCGCCATCGGTGTATTCACCTTTCTTTATATATAATGTTTCGTGTTGTTCAATGGGTACATCTGCCCAGTAATACCAAGGCGAGACACCCATCTGCCTGGTCAGTTCGTAGATGCCGAACACGGTGCCACGCTTGTCGCTACCGGCAATAACCAGTTGGTCGCCAATGGTCTTGATGATGTATTTCTCAGTCTTGCCTTTCAGGTCGCGGAGCTCGCCTCTCTTCACCCATTGGTCAATCTGCTTGTTGACGCCAACCGTACCCACGAGAATCCGGGCACTCTCCGAAACAGGGAGCTGTTTATGGGTGACCTTCTCAAAATCTGTTTGTAGGTTGGCGACGGCTCTCTGGACACAACTGTGCTCACGACCATCGAATGAAACACTTGCACCTTGCAGGGAAAGCACGTCTGCAGATGTCTGGAATACAACAAAAGGCTCGGCAGCTTCCGAACCAAGTGTCGCCACAATGGCGAGTAGGGAAATCAAAAACCTTTTCATGCTTGACAGATTATTTACGGCTGCAAAGGTAATAAAAATCTGTCGCGCTCCTTTTTAAGTATGTCACAATTGTTTTTGCTTTTGTTTCATACTTAAAATCTTCTGTTCTTTTTACTTATTGATAAGTGCTACAGCCTTTGATTTTACAACAGAAACGAGTTTAATGGCTACATAATTCAAAATAATCATACGTCTAATACCTCTTTAAAATGTTATCCTATGTTCTTAAATCCGGTGCAAAGGTACGACTGTGTTCGCACACAGACAAATTTTAAAGCATAAAACATAGGGATTCTACCATCTTCTTGACGCACATCAACCGAGTCTATTTCCGACGGGCACCAAAACGATAGCCGACGCCTAACATCAGGTTGTTAGGATATTGGAAACTATAGAGGCTGTAGCCGATGTGAAGGAACACCTTGGGTGAAAGTGCGGCTTTTAAGGCCAGGATTTCATAAAAGCCCTTGAAATGGGCACTGCCCGCATTGATAAAGTTGTGACCGATGCCGAAATTAACCGTGAAATACGGCATCACATATTCCGCACGCACGGAAAGACCTGCCGTAACCTGACGATACCAGGACGGTGTGCGAAGAAGATCTTCCGGTGAGATGGAGGATACATCCGCGGTCTCAGTCTCATCCTTACCCTCCTGCTCTGACTCACTGCCGGCAGTTTTCGCCTTGGGATTCTCGGCCGTAAGGTTGGCGCTGTGGTCATAATACAAATCCAGCGAAGCACCCACATTCAACCAGTGATTCAGGTTATACATCGGATTAACATTGACACCCACCACCCCATACGTACCTGACAGGGTATACGATCCAAGAGCCGTTTCCGCCCCTCTGCGTTTCCAACCGCCAAACACGACGACATCGGTACTCCAATGTTTCTGGAAAGCAGGTAGCGGACCATCGGCAGGCTGCTGCTCCGGTCGGTCGATATAATAGGCCAACGACAACTTCGCCGAAGCGACATTCAGTCCGGCATTGGGCATCGATGTATTGCCATTGCTGAAATGAGAAGCGGTCAATCCGATGTTCAAATCAAACTGCCGGGAAAGCATCCAGCGTAGATAGACACCGAAGTCCATATAGGCCGTCATCTTCGAACCGATTACGTGGTTCGATACCCGGTCGGTCTCATTGTAGGAATGCCAGCCATAGGCCACACCGAAATCCCACTCATAGTTGAGGGCTAACTTTGGCGATAAGGTCTTGATGGTGGCTCCCTGGAAAAGATAGGCGGAAACGGGATTGCCAATCTGATGGTTCAGATGGTGATAACCCAAACCCACACCCTGATAGGCTCCTTTATAGATACGGGCCTGCTCGGAATCGGGCGAGGGCATGAAGGAATACTTCAGACGCGTGGTGAAATACTGGTTCATCGTACGCACCTCGGGATTATAGCCCTCAAGATAACGGTTGGTGTGCAGCACGGCACCATCAATGACCTCCGCCTCCAAACGGTGGACGACAGGTGCGGAACCCCATTTCTGCAAACGCTTGTATTCCTCTTTGGTCAGTCGCATGAAAGAACCATGCTGGGGCCCAGTCACCCCCTCAATATCCACGGGGTCGGAGAAATTGCGCAGATACTTGTCAGCCTTGCAGATACGGTAGTGACGGGGTTTGGAGGAATACTCGATATAAGCCACGCGCCAGGTATCATCGCCTATCAATTGGAAGGCACTCGACCCCTCGCACTTCTTCTTTCCTTCAAAACTGACATAGTCATCCTCTACCGGCTCACCCCATCCATAGGTCAGATGTTCCGATGTAGCCGTATAGATACCAGGCTTTCCACCTTCCTTCTTTATCAGCATGTGGTAAAGACCGTCGCTTTCCAAGTAGTTGATATCGGCATCGATGGTGGCATAACCCCAGTCGAAAAGGATACGGGGCTTTGTCAGTTTGGTAAACGACTTGTCGGCATACGAATAATACATCCGGTCATAACCTTCCTCACCACGGTTCCACATGGAGTAGTAAATCATATAACCGCCCCTGTCACCATCAGGCCATTCATAGTGGGGATCCCAGAAAATCTGCGGGGCCCATACGCGATTGATGGTACTCCAATCCTGATAAGGACCCGGCGACTGCGGATCGCAGAAAATAGCATCACCCTTGCGATAGTCAAAAGAAACGCTGGTCCAATGGATGAGGTCGTCGCTCTTAAGCAGGTCGATGCCGTAGTTGTCCCATTCGCTCTGCTTACCCAGGGCTTTGGTCATGCCGTTGTTCATATCCGTCGTCACCATCACATAGCCCTTGCCATCCCAACTTCGGGTGATATAGGCATCACGCTGCCCCCCCTCGATACGGGCATGCGCCTTGGCGTCCATCACAGGCTCGCCCCCAAGGACATCCTCATAATGGTAACCGTCGCGACTCAAAGCAAAGGCCGTCCATTGCCCACGATCGCTCATGTGGCAATAGAGATAGCCATAGTCGCCTTTCTGGAGATTCTGTGCTTGAACAGGGGAAAAAGAAAAAAGGTGAAATAAGAGGACTATTGCCATCCAACCACTCATCGTCGCTATTCTGCCAATAGTCCCCATATTTCACCTTTACACTGAAAAAACTTTCTTATTTGTCTGTATCAGGAGCCTCGCCTATCAGATCCATAAACTCGTCGAGCTTCGGCGTGATGATGATCTGCGTACGGCGGTTGCGCTGCTTGCCGACCTCGGTATCATTGGTGGCGATGGGGTTATACTCACCACGACCACCGGCTGTCAGACGCTTCGGGTCCACACCGTAGTCGTTCTGCAAAGCCTGCACAACACTCGATGCACGCAGGGCAGAGAGGTCCCAGTTGTTACGGATGTTGGTCTTGGAAATGGGCACATTGTCGGTATTACCCTCGATCAGCACGTCGTAGTCCTTGTAGTCCTTGATGATCTTGGCAATCTTTGACAGCGTTTCAGCTGCGCGGGCATTGATCTCATACGAGCCGCTCTTGTAGAGCATGTTGTCGGCTAATGAGATATAGACCACACCCTTCAGCACCTGCACATCAACCTCCTTCATCTCCTCCTTCGTAAGCGAACGGGTCAGATTGTTGGTAAGCACCATATTGAGCGAGTCGCTCTTCGACTTCACCTCCACCAGGTGACGGATGTACTGGTTCGACTCATTGATTTGGTCAACAAGTTTCTCGATAGAGATATTGTTCTGCGAAGCGTTCGTCAGACTCTTGTCAAGCGATGCCTGCAGTTTGGCGTACTTATCCTCAGCATTCTTAAGGAGCTGCTGCATACCGCGCTGCTGCTCTTCCAAGCTGGCAATACGGGCATTCTTGGCAGCCAGGTCTTCCTTGGCAGCCTGGAGACTCTCGTTGAGCGTTTTGTTCGTTGTCTGGCATTCCACCAAATCTTTCTTACTAGCGCAACTGCTCAGTATCAGGGCAGATACGGCTATCAAAATCATACTTTTTTTCATAATTGTCTCAATTTAATAATTCCAAATCGGATGCAAATTTACATTAATGTCGCAAAAAACAATGAAAACTTTGGCGGAATTATAATTATTTTAATTAAATTTGCACACGAAAACCAAATAAAGCACCCGAAAAGATGAAAAAATACAGACTTTTTCTCTTTTTTGCACTCTGCCTGATGGTACTGGGCCTTTCCGCTCAAGTACCGGAGAAAGGTGTTTCAAAGGAGCTTGCCCAACAACGGAAAAGCAACATCAGTAACGTGCTCTATGACTTGACATTCAACATCCCTGCTGATGCAAAGACACCCGTTACGGGAAAAGCCGTCATCACTTTCGACCTTTTGCAGAAAAGTGATGTGGTGCTCGACTTCCAAGGTGGTTTCTCCGGCACCTGCACGGTCAATGGCAAGAAGAAGCGTGAGGCCATCTACAAACACGAACATATTCTTCTGGCTGCCAAATTGATGAAGGAGGGTTTCAATATTGTCGAAATCGACTTTGCCAGTGTGAACAAGGCCCTCAACCGGCAGAAAGACTTCCTCTATACTACATTTATGCCTGACCAGGCTCACTCTGCCTTCCCATGTTTTGACCAACCTGACATCAGGTCAAGGTTTATCACCACACTCAACGTACCCGAAGGCTGGAAGGCCATCTTTACTGATGGCACCAACCCCATTCCCATTCATTTCTATTCATTTGTGGCCGGGAAATTCGAGGAGAAGGTTGCTGTTCGCGATGGCTATCCCATCCGCGTACTCTATCATGAAACAGACCCGAAGAAGGTGGCCCAACTTGATGTGGTCATCAACGGAATAGCAAAATCCATGAAATGGATGGAGAGTTATACAAGCATCAAGTGTCCGTTTAAGGAGTATGGCCTGGCCATTATACCCGACTATCCCTATGGCGGTATGGAATATCCCGGTGCTTTCCAAATCGACCAATCACGCCTGTTACTCGAAAGCAACGCCTCAAAAGAAGAAGAACTCAAACGGATGGAACTGATTGCCCATGAGACATCACACCTCTGGTTTGGAAACATCGTACAAATGAACTGGAAGGAGAATCTCTGGGAGAAAGAGATAATTGCCAACATCATGGCATCGAAAATAACCCGTAAGCAGGTCGATGCCAAGGAGAATGACTTCAATTTCCTTCTCACCTATCAGAATCCTGCGATGGCATTAGACCGCACCGATGGTACGTACGCCATCGAACGACCTTCGATTGCTGATCATACGACTTTGCTCTACGACAATATCTTCTACAATAAGGCAACAGTCATGATGCAGTCTCTGGAACAACTTATGGATGCAGCAAAAATGCAGAAAAGCCTGCGAAGTTTCCTGCAGAAATACTATTTCAAAGATGCCGCCTGGGATGACCTGATCGAAACCCTCGACAAGGAGAATCCCACGGTCGGTGTACGACAGTTCTTCGAAGTCTGGGCCAAACAGAAAGGCATGCCCATCATCAACACTTCTTATAAAGACGGGCAGATTGTGGTTTCACAGACCGACCCCTTCGGACGCGGACTCTGCTGGCGACAGAAATTTGTCATCCAAGTCATCTACGACCTGGCTCCCAGCCGTTCCATCACCGTAGATATGCAAAAGCCCATTATGACCTACAGCCTGAAAAACGGCAAACCCAGCTATATCATTCCCAACTATGACGGTCAGGGCTACGGCATCTTTACGCTCGACGACGATTATGCAGAGATCCTGCCCAAGCGACTCATCACCACCCGTAATGATCTGGCACGCTATTGTCTGTTGAATACCATTCACGACAATTATGTCCAAGGGAAAGTCGCTCCTTCGTATTTCGGTGAACTATACCGTTTTATGATGAAAGAGAAGAATCCCATCGTTATGCAGACCGCCATCGACCACATGTTCAAGATTGCTTTCGACTTGTCACCGGAACAGCGCAAGACGCTCGAACTCTGTATGATGGACCTGCTGGGGGAGAACAAGTCGAAAGACTGTCGCCAATTCATCTTCCGGAAAATGGCAGCTAATGCCACTTCACCCGATGTGCTCACACAGTTGGAGACGGTCTGGCTACAACACAACGATCCGCTCTTCAACGAACACGACTACATGGAGATGGCTTATCGACTGGCCATTACGAACTCTGGCCGTTGGCAGGAGATTCTTTCTATCCAACGAGCCCGTCTGAAAACCGAAAACCTGCAGAAGGAGTTTGATTTTGTGGGTCGCGCCTGCAACCCCGATGCCTCCAAGCGTAACGACCTCTTCAAGAAACTGATAAAAAAAGAGAACCGCCAAGAGGAAGCCTGGGCCATCCACGCACTTCAACTGTTGAGCACTGACATCTACGAACGGGATGTCCCGAATTATGTGGCACAAACGCTGGCCAATCTGAAATATCTGCAGCAGACGAGCAGTATCCTCTTCCCCGACAACTGGCTGGAGACATTGTTTGAAAGTCAGAAGAGTCATTCAGTCAAACAGACCTTGGAGAATTGGCTGAAAAACCCAAAGACAGATTGTCCCGAGGATCTTCGTAAGAAGGTATTGGAGACGAGTTGGCTGATGAGGACCCAGAAACCCTTTGTGGAGCGGCCCAAGCCGGTAACCGTCGTCACAAATCCCAAGCCCGCTGTCAAAAAGGCAGCACCCAAAACCGTTAAACGCAAGAAATAAAAACATAACATATTAAAAAATGATACGCTTCTTTCAGACCCCACAAAAAACGACGGATAACACCAGTCGTTCAGTGATCGCCACGGAGGTAGATCACGCACTGAGTGAACAGGAAATCAAGGAATTAAGTTGGCTTTATGGTGAAGCCACATTACTGGACGCAGACAAACTCGACGGATTTTTCATAGGTCCACGTCGTGAAATGGTGACTCCATGGTCCACCAATGCTGTTGAGATTACGCAGAATATGGGTCTCAAGGGCATCAGCCGAATCGAGGAATACTGGCCTGTTGCCAGCAAGGATGCTGAGTACGACGAGATGCTACAACGCATGTACAATGGCCTGAATCAGGACATTTTCACCATCAACATCCAACCGGAGCCCATCAAGTATGTGGACAATCTGGAGGCATACAACGAACAGGAAGGTCTCGCCCTCTCACCTGAAGAGATCGAGTATCTGCACGGCCTGGAGAAACAGAATGGCCGACCGCTGACCGACTCGGAGATCTTCGGTTTTGCACAGATCAACTCCGAGCACTGTCGCCATAAGATCTTCGGTGGTACGTTTATCATCGACGGCAAGGAGATGGAATCCTCGCTCTTTGCGATGATCAAGAAGACCACACAGGAGAATCCCAATAAAATCCTTTCGGCTTATAAGGATAACGTGGCATTTGCACAGGGGCCTGTGGTGGAGCAATTTGCACCGAAAGACCAGAGCACCAGCGATTATTTCCAGGTAAAGGATATCGAAAGTGTGATTTCGCTGAAGGCCGAGACGCATAACTTCCCCACCACCGTAGAGCCATTCAATGGTGCTGCGACGGGTACCGGTGGTGAAATCCGCGACCGTATGGGTGGTGGCGTAGGCTCATGGCCTATCGCCGGTACTGCGGTCTACATGACTGCTTATCCGAGACTTTCAGAGGACTCGGAGTCTTCGGAGTGCTCCGAGATATCACGCGACTGGGAGGATATCCTGCCCGTACGTCAGTGGTTGTATCAGACACCACAGCAGATTCTTACAAAGGCCTCTAATGGTGCTTCTGATTTCGGAAACAAGTTCGGCCAGCCGCTGATCTGCGGTTCTGTGCTGACATTCGAGCATCAGGAGGGTCAGGAGAAGTACGCTTACGACAAGGTCATCATGTTGGCTGGTGGTGTAGGCTATGGCACCAAGCGCGACTGCCTGAAGAAAGAGCCCCAGAAGGGCAACAAAGTGGTCGTTGTAGGTGGTGACAACTACCGTATCGGCTTGGGGGGTGGTTCTGTTTCTTCTGTGGATACAGGTCGCTATAGCAACGGCATCGAGCTCAACGCCGTGCAGCGTGCCAACCCCGAGATGCAGAAGCGTGCCTACAACCTGGTACGTGCCCTCTGCGAGGAAGATGTGAATCCCGTCGTTTCCATCCACGACCATGGCTCAGCCGGTCATCTGAACTGTCTGTCGGAGCTTGTCGAGGAATGCGGTGGCGAGATTGACATGACCAAACTGCCTATCGGCGACAAGACCCTTTCAAGCAAGGAAATCATCGCCAACGAGAGCCAGGAGCGCATGGGCCTGCTCATCGATGAAAAGCACATCGAACATGTGCGTAGGATTGCTGAGCGTGAGCGTGCGCCGCTGTATGTCGTCGGCGAGACCACTGGCGATGCCCACTTCTCGTTCAAGCAGGGCGATGGTGTGAAGCCTTTCGACCTCGACGTAGCCCAGATGTTCGGACACTCACCGAAGACCATCATGCGCGACAATACCGTAGAACGTCACTACGAGGATGTGAAATATGCGAGACCTTCTGATTACTCTGATTTCTCAGAGTATTCCGATAAAATCAATGAATATCTCGAGCGCGTGCTCCAACTGGAGGCCGTGGCTTGTAAGGACTGGCTCACTAATAAGGTGGACCGTTCTGTGACAGGTAAAATCGCCCGTCAGCAGTGTCAGGGTGAAATCCAGTTGCCACTCAGCGACTGCGGTGTCGTGGCTCTCGACTATCGTGGTGAAAAGGGAATCGCCACCGCCCTTGGACATGCCCCACAGGCCGGTTTGGCTAATCCTGCTGCAGGCAGTGTGCTTTCTGTAGCCGAAGCGCTTACGAATATCGTCTGGGCACCGATGGCTGAGGGGTTGGATTCCATCTCGCTCTCTGCCAACTGGATGTGGCCTTGCCGTTCTCAGGAGGGTGAGGATGCCCGTCTGTATGCTGGTGTCAAGGCACTGAGCGATTTCTGCTGCGACCTGCATATCAACGTGCCTACAGGTAAGGATTCGCTCTCGCTCTCTCAGCAATATCCCAATGGCGAGAAGATCATCTCCCCGGGAACTGTCATTGTATCGGCCGGTGGTGAGGTGTCTGATATCAAAAAGGTGGTTTCGCCTGTCTTGGTGAACGATATGCGCGCCTCACTCTATCATATCGACTTCTCGTTCGATGAGCAGCGCCTTGGCGGTTCTGCCTTTGCCCAGAGCTTAGGCAAAGTAGGCGACGATGTGCCTACGGTGAAGAATCCTGAGTACTTCGCTGATGCTTTCATGGCCATCCAACAGCTCATCGAGAAGGGTTGGATCATGGCGGGTCATGACATCTCGGCCGGTGGTCTTATCACCACTCTCTTGGAAATGTGCTTTGCCAATACCAAGGGCGGACTGCACATCAACCTCCACGACATCTGTGCAGACGGCGACATCGTGAAGACCCTCTTCGCTGAGAACCCTGGCGTGGTAATCGAGGTAAGCGATGAGCACAAGCAGGACTTCAAGGACTTCATGGAGGAACAGGGCATCGGCTTTGCAAAGATTGGCTATCCTGTTGAGGACAGCCGCACGATCGAGATCATCTATCCTAGCCTGACTAGCCAATCTGGTACGGCTAGCTATACCTTCGATATCGATGCTCTCCGCGACGTATGGTATAAGACAAGCTATTTGCTCGACTGCAAGCAGAGCTTCAACGGCAAGGCCAAGGAGCGCTTCGAGAACTATAAGAAGCAGCCCATCGAGATGCAGTTCCCCAAGGGCTTCACCGGCAAGCTCGCCCAGTACGGTCTCAACCCTCGCCGTCCTGTCTGTTCTTCGCAGAGCGAAGCGGCAAAGCCGAGCGGCTGTGCCACAGCAACAAACAAAACCCCCAAAGCCGCCATCATCCGTGAGAAGGGTACCAACGGTGAGCGCGAGATGGCCTATATGCTTTATCTCGCCGGCTTCGACGTGAAGGATGTCATGATGACCGACCTCATCACAGGCCGAGAGACCTTGGAGGAGGTGAACCTCATCGTGTTCTGCGGTGGTTTCTCCAACTCCGACGTACTTGGTTCTGCTAAGGGTTGGGCTGGTGCCTTCCTCTTCAACCCCAAGGCTAAGGAGGCGCTCGATAAGTTCTATGCCCGCAAGGACACCCTCTCACTGGGTATCTGTAACGGTTGTCAGCTGATGGTAGAGCTTGGATTGACTGGTGCTAAGGGTGCTAAGATGTTGCACAACGACTCTCACAAATTCGAGAGTGAGTTCATTACCCTGAGCATTCCTCAGAACAACAGCGTGATGTTCGGCTCACTGAGCGGCAA
>JAFZCU010000088.1 GCA_017556145.1 Prevotella sp.
ATTATGAAAAGATTGATATTGTTGATTTTCACGATGATGGCGCTGACAGCCTCGGCGCAAGACAGCACAGCCGTGATACGTTTCGGCTATCTCAACTACCAGCAGGTACTGCAGTCGATGCCGCAGTATGCTTTGGTACAGCAGCAGATGGCCGATCTCCGCCAGCAATACGAGGCTGAGATGCAGCGCGTGACCAATGAGTTCAATCGTAAGTACGAGGAATTCCTCGAAGGTCAGCGCGAATTCCCGAAGACCATCCTTCAGAAGCGCCAGACCGAGTTGCAGGAACTGATGACGCGCAATGTGGCTTTCAAGGAAGAGAGTCGCAAACAGTTGGCCGATGCCGAGCGTGAGGCACTGGCTCCCCTCAGGATTCACCTGTCGGAAACGGTTGCAAAGATTGCCAGCGAACGTGGCCTTGCCCTCGTGTTGAATACCGACTCCGACGCTTGTCCGTTTATCAATCCCGAATTAGGTGAAGATTTAAACCAGCTTGTTTCTGATGCTCTCAAATAACCCAGGCCCAATCGGCATCTTCGACAGCGGCTATGGCGGCTTGACCATTTTGCATGGTATCCGTCAGCTGTTACCCGAATACGATTATCTCTATTTGGGCGATAATGCCCGTGCACCTTATGGACCGCGATCGTTCGACGTGGTCTATGAATTTACGCGTCAGGCTGTGATGAAACTTTTCGAGATGGGTTGCCATCTTATCATTCTCGGCTGTAATACGGCCTCTGCCAAGGCTCTGCGCACGATTCAGGAGAACGACATCCCGCAGATCGACCCCAACCGCCGTGTGCTTGGCATTATCCGCCCTACGGCAGAAGTCATCGGCGACCTCACTGAGAGCCGTCATGTAGGCGTCCTCGCCACTGAGGGCACCATCAAGAGCGAGAGCTATAACCTTGAAATTAAGAAGCTCCATCCGGACATCCAAGTGTCAGGCGTTGCCTGTCCCTTCTGGGTGCCCCTCGTAGAATACAACGAGGCCGATTCGCCAGGCGCCGACTATTTCGTCAAGAAACGTATCGACCAAATCATGCGCCTTGATCCGGAGATCGATGCCATCATCCTCGGCTGCACCCATTATCCCCTGCTCATGCCGAAGATCCTGAAATATCTGCCTGCCGGTGTGCGCATCATTCCTCAGGGTGAATATGTAGCCGACAGCCTTCGGAATTACCTGGAGCGCCATCCCCAAATGGAGGTGAAATGCTCAAAGGGTGCGACCGTCCACTATCTTACTACGGAAAACCCGGAGAAATTCAAAGAGTCAGCCCAACTCTTCCTCCACGAAACAATCGATGTGGAGAACATCACCTTAGGCTGAACCCAAACAAAACTATGCTGTCCAATGCCTTCATACATTGGACAGCATAGTTTATAATTAGAATCATACCCTTATTTCAGTCCGAGTTTGGCCTTGACCTGAGCGGTCACATCGGTAGAGAGCGTGGTGCTGATATAGGGCAGCGAATTGTTCTCCATGATGTAGACATAGTTGCCGGCGGTACCTACAGCCTTGATGGCGTCGAGCACCTTGGTCTGGATGGCCTGCATCTTCTCGCCGGAAGCCTTCTGAAGGGCCTGCTGGTTGTCCTGGAAGCTCTGCTGGATCTTGGTGTACATATCCTGCAGTTCCTGCTGACGACGCTGCTTGATGTTCTCGGGCAGAGTAGCCTGCTCTTTATCGAAAGCCTCACCCTTCTTCTGCAGTTCGTCCTGCATCGACTTCAGGTCGGCCTCGTACTGGTCCTGAAGGGCCTTGATCTCTGTCTGGGCCTTCTGATACTCCGGCATCGCCTGGATGATCTCCTGGGTGTTGACATGTCCGAACTTGGCTTGTGCGTTAGCGGTGGTGAAACCGCAGATTGCGCAGATTGCGCAGATAATTAATTTTTTCATTTCTTTCTGATTTTATTGAGTTATTACTGTTATTGTCTGATTACTCGGATTACTCGGAGTATTCTGATTAATTGGCATAGCCTAACTTGCGAAGCACCTCCGAGGAGATGTCGATCTTGGGAGAGCCGAAGATGATGCCGGTATCGCTGGCACGGTCGAGGATGAGCTGATAGCCGCGAAGCTCGGCAACATCCTTGACGGCAGTGTAGATCTCGTCCTGGATGGGTGTCATCAGGGCAGTACGCTTCTTGAAGAGCTCGCCATCGGGGCCGAAGTATTTCTTCTTCAGGTCGGCAGCCTCTTTCTCCTTGGCGACGATGGCATCCTGCTTGGCTTTCTTCTGCTCCTGCGACAGGAACACCACCTCGTTCTGATAGTTCTTATACAGGGTCTGGGCCTCAGTGGTCAGGGCATCGACCTCAGCCTGCCATTTCTTAGACACCTGGTTCAACTGCTCGTTGGCACGCTCATAGGCGGGGATATTCTTCAGGATATACTCCATATCCACCAGTGCGAACTTCTGGGCTTGTGCCTGGAAACTCACACAGATTGCACAGATTGCACAGATTAAAAACTTCTTCATATTCATACCATTTAAATGTCTATAGTCTAAAGTCGGAATCTCTTAAATCAGTATCAGAACTCCTGTCCGAGGATGAAGTGGAAATTGCTGCCACCCTTGGAGCGAGAGCCCGACTGGCTGGTGGTGACATAGTCGAAACCATAGGCCCAGTCGATACCCATCAGACCCACCATCGGCAGATAGATACGCACGCCGA
>JAFZCU010000089.1 GCA_017556145.1 Prevotella sp.
CATTCAGGAGCAGGATGCCGAACAGGACATCGTCAATCGTGTGCCTGAACTAAGGAGGCTAAATAACAACATCGAACAGGCAACCAATAATTGTGTGAATGCCACGCTTCAATGTGAGTCGGTAATCCGTCAGTATCAACGAGCCGAAAGAAAGCTGGACGATTCAGTTACAACCATCAGCGGCAAAGTTGACACCATCAATGAGCATATTGATCAGGTCATGGAAGATGCGCCCACAAAGTTGAAGGTGTCGGTGACTGTTTCTGATGCTGACTGGCAGAAGATGCAAGAACTCCATGCCCAATGGTTGAGTCAAGAGGAACAGAAACTTGCCGACCACAATAAGCAGCAAGAAACGATTTGGCAGAAGCAAAGTCAACGGCTTACAGACATTGTGAAGAACAATGAGGGCGTATGGATTTCAACAAGAGTCTTCTACATTGTAGGATCTCTTTCCCTCCTATCAATTATAACGATTGTAATGGAGATTGTTGCTTATGTATATTTCCATTGGATTCAATAAATTGCTCTATTGTAGTACAATTATTTAATTGACAGAGGATGCTGCTTGGTTTGGATGAATGCCTCGACACGTAACTGCCATTCGGCCCGTGAACGAACGTCGAACTCACTCCAAGCGGCACCGAAATAATAATGGAAACGTCCACCCGTATAGTTCTTCCAGATGCCTAACGCATGGCTCTCCTGTTGGGTGATGATGACAGGCTGCTTCGGAAACAGTAATGCGGAATAAATCTGGCACTGGTGACGGTCGGGGTCAACAGTAGGGTCGGCATAATGCACATACTCCTTGCCCACAACAACTGTTGTCGTTTCGTTAGGACGGATAGCCAGTCCTGTAGCAATATCGATAGGAGTCTTAACACCATCATACCACACCATGGCTTCACAGAAGTTCGAGCCCTTGTCAAGCGACAGGATACGGTGTTCCGTGATGCCGTTGACAGGTGCGAAGTCTACCTGTACAGTAAAACGTAATGGTCCCTTGTCCAGTATCTTGTATGTCTCATAACACCAGGGAAAGACGATCTTCCCATCACGTATCATACATGGTGTTCCACAACCTAGCGTAGCTCCTACACCATAGCAGTCAAGTCCCTTGCCATAGTCGAGATGGAACGACAGACGTGGGCCGTTGCGATACAACTCTTCCAGAATCAGCTCCGTAGTACGCTTCACCCACACGTCGTGTCCAAAGCCCTTTTCGCCTTTACGCTGCAAGGCTGGTTCATATAGACGGAAGCCGATGCGGTTATTCTCGAAGGCAATGTCATCAAGACGCTCGGGATATTGCCTTCCGCTGACCCAAGAACGCACTGGCGCAGGCCGTCCTGCCTGTAAGGTATAGGTGGCTGTGGCATGGGGGCGCACATGAACATCAAGCAGTAAATGCCCGTCGTAGGTCAACTGACTGACTCTTTCAATCCCAAAGCATCGCGTACTACAACCCCTTTGCTGACATCAATCCCTAACTGACTGGCATCAATGCTCACCAATTCCTGGCGCTGCCAAGCCGTCGGATTGGTGATGGCGATGGTCTGCGCTTCGAGTATTGACCATTGGGCTGTGCAGAAGACAATCAAATGAATGATGACGTGCTTCATTGTTGTAGTTGTTTTAGTCTGAGTAAGGCTTCAAGGTAATAATAATCGGCATAGATGATGCTGGCATCAATTTCACTTCCAGCGGGATGGTGGCCAGTGCTGTGCATGAGGAACGAGACGTTCTTGTCGCGACTCTGATAGCGGTCGGTGCTTAGGTCGCACAGCATGTTTTGGGCTGCCTCCAGATACGTTTTGCCCTTTCCTTCATCGACATATTGCTGGAGTTCCAGCAAGGCACTGGCCACAACGCAGGCGGCAGAAGCATCTTTGGGAGCTTCTTTGCCGCGTGGGTCGTCCATGTCCCAGATGGGTACCATGTCGTCTGAAGTCTCTTTTAACCGTTTCAGATAGATGTCCGTCACCCTTTGCGCGTGGTCGAGGAAACGTTGGTCTTTAGTGAATCGGTAAACCATCGTATAACCGTAAATGGCCCACGACTGCCCGCGGCTCCACATAGAATCGTCGCTAAAGCCCTGATGAGTCACGCCTTTGATGAAGTGTCCGTCAAGCGTGTCGTACACAGCCACATGGTAGCATGACCCGTCGCTCCGGAAGTGGTTCTTCATCGTTGTCTCGGCATGCTTGATGGCCATATCTCGCAGATACTGGCTTCCTCCGTTCTGTGCTGCCCAGAAGAGCAGTTCAAGGTTGATCATGTTGTCCATGATGGTATTGTGACCGCCATAGTCCCTGACATGGCGCGGCCAACTGAGGATTGTGCCAACTATGGGGTTGAAGAGGGTTGCCAGTGTATCGGCAGCTGATAATGCAATCTGCTTGTACTGCTCATTACCTGTTGCCTTGTAGCCTTTCAAGAATGAGTTGATGACCAAGAATCCCAAGTCGTGGTCGTAGGCGGGATTCTCTGCCAGGAAGTTCAGCGACTCCGTATACCCTTCGGCCACCTTTCTGAGGCTGTCATCCTTCGTGAATTCATACGTCATCCAAAGCACACCAGGCCAGAAACCGCTGCACCACTCATCGGCAGAGGCTCTGCGACAGTTCCATATCGTATCTCCTGCAAGGATGTTGCGTGGTTCCATGGTGTAGTCATACCCGTCGGTGCTGTCTGCCATTGCACTGAGGGCGCGTTCTACCTGCCCTGCACAGTATGACAAGGCTTTATCGACATCTAGTGTTTCCTGTTGTTCTGTTGTCTGACATGCCATCAACGAACAGAGTGCTATTCCTATCAAATAATTCTTCATATTTATATCATCTATTTTAAGCGTGAAAGAACACGAGGTATCATTCTTCAATCAGGGTCTTCCCGTCGCTGATGATGACATAGCGTGCGTTAACTTTCATCCCCCTGTACTTCATCTTGGTCTTCACGGGGGCAGAGAAAATGTAGTCGGTGCGACCGTTCTTCAGCTTGACCTTGATGCCAACGGCATCCTTACCCGAGGGGGTGAAGAACTCAACGGAGACTATCTCGGAAGGCTCTTCGGAAGAGGAGGGCTCAAAAACAGCAACGAAGGGATGCGTCCAAGCGTCGCCTTGCTGACGGGCTACGTAGGTGAGCACGGGCTGTTCATCAACCTTGTAGGGCATGAACTTAGGTAGACGCTCATATTCGCGGTTGACGGGAGAGAGGGCACGGAACACCTCACGATTGGGGCTACCTTGCATCCACATGGTCATGTCTATTTTACGTCCGTCAGGACAATCCGTGGTGAAGGTCACCTTCACATTCTTATCAGTGGTTGTACTTTCCTTATTATATATGTAGGAATAGGCATAGAGGTGACCGCCGGCAAAAGCCAGTTCGTCCGTGGGCTGAAGGGCAAGATCGGCACCATCGGCAGCGGTGAGAGTCATCGTCTGCCCGAGATTGTGGTAGAAGTAGTCGTGGAACTTGTCCTTCCCGTCCTGACGGCGACTGCGGAAGATGTCGATGTAGTAACCGCTGCTTTCTGAGGTCTTCACGATGCCATTGGTGCGCAGTTGGTCGCTGTGGGTCTCAGGTTCATGGAAATAGACTTGGGATGCAGTGAATTCTAACTGTCCATTGTCCATTTTCAATTGTCCATTGTTAATGAACTGCACCTCAAACGGATGCTGCGACATCATCACAGCATGGTCCGAGACACCATCTACGCAGACGGTGTTGTGGGCAGGGAAGCGCGAGTAGTACTCGTTGTAGTCGGCACCGCTATAGAGGTGCTGACCGATGCCGGCATCAGGTCCGAGGACAAAGCCCTTGCCGTAGAGTTCCATGGAGATACCGTTGGCGTGCTGATGGTTACCTAGGGCTCCGTTGAGCGAGATGGACAGGTCGTGCTGCGGATTCATGCCCGTGCGCTGCATGAGCCACGAAACATTGGGCGCATAGAACGTCGGAGTGACATACTCCTCCACAAGAGCGGCAGGGGCATCCTTGTCGCAGGCCTGTTTCACGCGTTCTAAGCGTGCAGCGAGGCTGTCAAGTTGGTGCCGATGGGCGTATGACAGCAGGAAGTCGGCGGTGCGGGTGTGCAGATAGTTGGGATGGGTGTCGCCAAAACCGCATATCATGCGGTTGGGAAAGAGGTACTGCATCTGTGCATAGGCCGACTGCTCCACCTCGGGCAACAGGGCAAAGATGTCGATGCCTGCCTCGCGGTCCAGACGGTCGATAAACTCGGCGAAATCAGCATAGACACCGATGCTGTAGCCCGGCGACTCGTACCAAATACCCGTCTCGCGGTCGTAACCGTAGTCAGCCAGACGGCGCAGCGTCCACTGCCTGAGAGAGGAGCAATTGACGATGGCATCGAGGTAGTACTCCCGTCCGTGGCCGTCAGTGTAGGCGCTGTCGGGCTGCAACACGAGTGCTATCTTTAGAATAAAGTTGGCCTGTATGATGTTCCA
>JAFZCU010000090.1 GCA_017556145.1 Prevotella sp.
CAACGGCGACGGCTATCAGGCCATGATCGATGCCTCGGCCGCCCGACGCGTAGCCACCAGCGATGAGATTGCCGATGCCGCCTCGTTCCTTCTGGGCGAGCACGCCACCTTCATCAACGGCACCGACCTGCTCATCGACGGTGGTGTCATCCCCAGCATCCGCACGGGTATGTTCAAGTTGCAAGGGTAGATATCCTTGGGAATTCGTAATAAATCACAAAAGAATCCTCCGTATCGTAATGGTATGGAGGATTATTCGTACATTTGCCACAAGAAATCAAATGATAGAATATGTACAGCTTAAAATATAAAGTAACGACTAGCACTTGCGACAGCGAGGGACGGCTGAAACTTTATTCGGCCCTTCAGATGATGCAGGACTGCTCAGAGATGTGGATTGATTCAGAGCCAGGAGTAAAGCAGTATTTTGCCGAGCAGAATATGGCTCAGTTGCTGGCTTCGCGACAGGTGGAGGTCATCCGAGTGCCGGAATACAAGGAAGAACTGACGGTGACATCGACCGTTTATGGCATGAAACCGATGTTTGGATTCCGCAACACCTTCATCTACGATGCGGAAGGGAAGCCCTGCTACAGGACTTGGAGCATGGGTGCCTTTGTGGATAAGGAGAATGGCAAACTGAAACGAGTGGATGATGCCACCATTGCCTCAATGACGCTGGAGCCTCAGTTGGAGATGAACTACAAAGACCGCCGTATCATCCTGCCTAAAGAAGGAGGCGAAACGCTTGACCCTATTCGTGTGCTTCGTGCCGACATCGACTATAACAAGCACCTGAACAACGCCAACTACATCCGCATAGCGATGGAACTATTGCCTGAAGACTTCGAGGTCAAGGGGCTAAGGGTAGAATATCGTGTACCTGCCAAGTTGGGTGACCAACTCATTCCTACTATGTATCAGATTGATGGTGGTATCATTGTCTCGCTCTCTATTGGTAGTGAAGTTAGTACCATCATAGAGTTCAAGTTGGACTAAACGGAAGAAACCCTCTACTTTCCTTCCCTGTACTGTAGTGGTGTCATGCCAACTTGTTTCTTGAAATAGCGGTTGAAGGCTGTTGGCTCAGGGAAATTCAGACGTTCACCTATTTCATATATCATGAGGTCAGAGTGTTTTAGCAGCACTTTGGCCTCTGTTGTTGTGGTGCGGTTCAGCCAGTCCATCACCGAGAGACCTGACTGCTGGCGTACCACGTCGCTCAGATGGTTAGCGGTCAGGGCAAGCTGACTGGCATAGAAGGGAATGTTGCGCTGAGTGGTTCCATATTGGCGAAGCAGCGTGATGAAACGGCTCATGATTTCTTCGCTGCGTGAGAGTTTGCGATGCGAGCCCTCGGCGACAATCGTCCTTTGTAGTTTGTTGACATCGGCCACCATCGAGAGGACGAGGAAACTGATGGCGCTATCAGAGTGCTCCGCTCGCCCCATTTGTCGGGCAATCAGGTCAAAGTATTCCCCGATACGCTGATGGTCATCCTCGTGTAGTG
>JAFZCU010000091.1 GCA_017556145.1 Prevotella sp.
ACCCTGAAGGTGCAGGTCTTCACGTCAGGACGATAGGCATGGCCTTTGTGATAGGTGTTGTGCGATAGTGCTCTGTCCACCTTGTCGAAGTGCGACCCACCTCTGTCATTATTCACTACGACAACAGTTGTCTTCTTGTCGTTTCTGTCGTTGTGGTGCTTATTACCTGCCATTGCCGGCATTGTTGTGATTGCCATCATCATCATGGCTGCGATCACCTTATTCAGCCAATTAGTGCTCACTATTGTCTTCTTCATAATCTTCTTTTTTTTAATTGTTATAATCCCTGGCTTACGCCAGCCCCTTATCAAGGGTCTTCAAATGTTCACGGTGCAAAGATAGGGTGATTTGGTGAGGTTTGAAAGAGAATTGTCCTATTCTGCATGGTCAAAATCCCTAAATTATCGTGGGGTTTTCCCCTACTCAACCTTTAATTGTTATCAAAAATGAGCCTGTTTTCGAGGCTGACAGCGTTATTTCGCCTTATTTTTTGTACCTTTGCACACAAAATTGAACATCGATAAGATATGACGCTAAAAGAGTTATTATCATCCGTAAATGCCGAAGAATATACGGACTACCCACTCTACCAGGAACTGTTGAGGGTAAAACCCGAATATGGTTCCAGCAGACATATTGAGGTCAAAATGGTGAATGGAAGGGTCGCCGTGTATAATGTTCACATCGGTTCTTTAGGGGATATTGTCACCTATCCTATCGATGTGGATCCTGACCTGCAGGTGACGAAGATACAGCTTCTTGATGCCATCCTCGCTGAAATGACTTCCCAGAATTATGGTGAGGAAGAGCAGTCCGAGTTTTGGAACGACATGACCAATCTACAGAAAGCAAAGATCATTAGATAGGATGTATGCAGGAGCAGCAACGGACATATATTGCCATCGACCTGAAGTCGTTCTACGCTTCAGTGGAATGTGTGGACAGGGGACTTGACCCGCTGACCACAAATCTTGTCGTGGCTGATGTGTCGAGAACAGAGAAAACCATCTGTCTGGCAGTTTCTCCGTCGCTGAAAACATATGGTATTGGTGGACGTGCGCGACTGTTCGAGGTGGTTCAGAGAGTGCGCGAAGTGAACAACGAGCGCAAAAGGGCAGCTGGCTGGAGAATGACGGGTAAATCCTACAACGACCCAGAGCTGAAAGCCAATCCAAGTCTTGAACTCGACTATATCGCTGCACCTCCACGCATGGCTCACTATATGGAGGTGAGTACAAAGGTCTATGAGACTTACCTGAAATACATTGCGCCAGAGGACATACATGTCTATAGCATCGACGAGGTGTTTATGGATGTAACGTCCTATCTTGGAACTTATAAGCTGACGGCTCACGAACTAGCGATGAAGATGATCCGTGACGTACTTGCCACTACGGGCATCACGGCGACGGCTGGCATCGGTACGAATATGTATCTGGCAAAGGTGGCGATGGATATTGTGGCCAAGAAAGCACCTGCTGACAAAGACGGTGTGCGTATAGCTGAATTGGATGAAATGTCGTATCGCCAGGAGTTGTGGGATTACCAGCCCATCACGAAGTTCTGGCGTGTAGGACGTGGCATAGCCGAAAAACTGGCTATCTATGGCATTGACACGATGGGTAAGTTAGCCAGGATGTCAGTACAGAACGAAAGGCTGCTATATCGGTTGTTTGGCGTGAATGCCGAATTACTGATAGACCATGCCTGGGGCTGGGAACCAAGTACAATGGAGGCCGTGAAAGCCTATCGTCCTGAGACGAACAGCTTCAGTAGCGGACAGGTGCTACAGGAGCCATACACTTTCAAGAAGGCCCGTGTGGTGATACAGGAAATGGCTGAAGGTATGGCACTCGACTTGGTATCGAAGCGATTGGTGACAGACCAGTTGGGGCTGACTGTTGGCTACGATGCAGAGAGTCTGACGAACCCAGAGATTCGTGCCAAGTATCATGGAGAGATAACCGCCAACTATTATGGCAAACAAGTGCCAAAACATGCGCATGGCACCTTCAATTTTGAGAAGCCAACATCATCTTCGCGGCTTATCATGGAGGGGGCTGCAGAATTGTTTGACCGCCATGTGAATCCTGATTTGTTGATTCGCAGGCTGAACCTGACAACGAACCATGTGGTTTCAGAGGAATCGGTGGCAGCACAAGAGAATTCCCCCCAGCAACTCGATCTCTTCACCGACTACGAGGCTCTGGAAAAGCAGCGTCAGAAAGAACAGGCTAAACTTGACAAGGAACGTCGAATCCAAGAGGCACAGTTGAAAATCAAACAGCGTTTCGGCAAGAACGCCATCCTTCGAGGCCTGAACTTCGAGGAAGGTGCCACTGCCAAGGAGCGCAATAAACAGATAGGAGGACACAAGGCATGACTCACGATTACGACGATATTATCAATCTGCCACATTACGAGCCAAAGCGTCATCCAAGGATGTCAATGTGGAACCGTGCAGCCCAGTTTGCACCCTTTGCAGCTTTGACAGGCTATGATGCAGCCATTCAGGAATCAGGCCGTTTGACTGATGACTGGGTAGGTCTCAGTGAGTCCGGCAATGAAGAAATGAATCGTAAAATGGAATTGATTGTTTCCATGTTGCCGGAACATCCTTCTGTGACCATCGAGTATTTTGTGCCAGACGAGCATAAGGCTGGCGGTTCCTATCAGACTTATACTGGCAATGTCAAGCGCATCGATGAATATGAAAAGTGCATCGAGTTTACAAACGGGAAGAAAATCCCACTTGATGCCATAAGAGATATAAAAATTGAGAGATAATTACTCAATCGCCTCAATATAGAAGCTGAACGGACGGAAACCATCGTTGCAGCTGATCATCGCACTCATGGGGTTTTTCATCCAGCCGTCGTAGAAGTTCCCTTCACCTCTGGCCAACGATTCCACAAACTCCCGCATGGAGTACCATGCAGCAGGACACATCCCTTCAGGGCATTCACCATTTTCTGAAATCCATTGCTGTCCCTCCTTGACATCACATGTATGCTCGATGGGATTCTCATACTTTGCCATCAGGTCAGGATAGACCGTCTGACGTATGGCTGTGATTCGCACTTTGCTCATATATACTTTTGTCGGATAGCCTTTGGGAGTTTGGATGCTACAAGTTGATAGGACTCTTTTATCCATTCCTCAACTTGTATATCATCCAACTGCTCGTAATATACATCGCTCCAGTGCTTCTTATTCCAATGATAGGCAGGAGTCACTGCCGAGAATTGTGCTCGAAGTTCCTCATTCCTTTCTGGGGATAACTTCAGGGCGAGTCTAGGCTCACCATCCTTCATGTCATATTTGCCACCACCTATCCAAAGACAGACGAATATCTTGCCCTCGAGTCGGAAGGTAATAATGTCATCGCCAAAGGGTTGGTCTTCGGTAACACCATAGAGTGACAACGTGTATTCTCTTACTTGTTCGATGTTCATACTTCGCATTTTGTTGTTCCACAAGAAAAAGCATGTATTTTGTCGCCCATCACTTGATGTAAGGTAGTAAACACAGCGTCTCCAGTACAATGGCTGGTATAGAACTGCGTCTGGGGGTAGGCATCCATCAACCTGTAGGCAAGTTCTGAAAGTTTGTCTTCGCTCTCATGATTGTCCAGCAGATGGAACCCTCCCACAACGGTATTCACAGGGAATGGACAGGCTGCTAGGATGTTCTCCAAACCGCTATGCGCACAACCTGTAAAGAGCAATCCGTCTGTATATAGCGCCAACTCATGACGGAAATCATCGTTCACATAGCTGCCGTCAGGGTTCTCCACAAACAGATGCTGATTACCCTCTGGCATCGGATGGATCTGAGGTATGTGCGCTAAGATGAAAATGTCATCATCGATACTTTTGCTTCGTTCAACCGTCAGTAATCGTTCTTGTGGAATCATAGGCCATTCTGTTGTAATGCTATGCAGGTATCGTCGCTTAGAAAAGAATCTACCTTTGAGGGCATCAGACGACACGATGACTTTAGCCCGAGTATTAATCTCCATGAAATGCTTCAATCCTCCAGCATGGTCGCTATGTCCATGGGAGATAAACACATAGTCCACCGTACTGAGGTCAATGTCCAATCGCTCTGCATTACGGATAAACACATCGCTTGCTCCTGTGTCAAGAAGGATCCTATGATGATCTGTCTCTAACAGGACAGACAGACCATGTTCCGTTTGGAGCAGGTCGTTAGAAGTGCGGTTATCAGATAATACAGTCCACTTCATATTTTACTCATCTTCATCAGGCTGCTGGCCATCGTGAGCTTTCCATGCACATTCGGTAATCTTCATGTCAGAGAAAACTGCCGTAAATGATGATTCTTCAGGTGAACAGGCATAGATGCCAAAGCTGATTTCGTCGGCACCTGCATACATGTGGCAGATGCGCATCTGACTGAAATCGACA
>JAFZCU010000092.1 GCA_017556145.1 Prevotella sp.
ATGGTCCAGTAGACGGGAATCTCCGACCATACCAGGATGCCCATTTTCTCTGCTTCGCGTACCATCTCTTCATGGTGCGGATAGTGGGCCAGACGGACAAAGTTGCAGCCCAGTTCCTTGGCCCATCCAAGGAGTGTGCGGGCATCCTCGGCAGAGTTGGCACGTCCGCCGCCATTGGGCTTCTCATTGTGGATGGAGATACCCTTCAGGAAGATGGGTTGGCCATTTAGCAGAATCTGCTTGTCGCGGGTCTCGATGGTGCGGAAGCCGATGCTGTCGCTGATGCTCGTCATATAGTGCTTGATTTCCACACGATAGCGCTTGGGATTGTCTGGACGCCAGAGCGAGAGTTTCTTGGCGGCTACCTTAACGATGTCGTTAGCGCATCCTTTTGCATCAGTCAATAGAGGTACCGATAGTTTCAGTTCAGGAATATTCACCGTGAGCATGTGACCCTCAAGGGGCTCGTTAAGTTTTACAGAGATGAGAATCTCACGCTGCTTGGCTTTGGCATCAGCCTTCATCAGTTGCAGGCTGTAGTCCTCAATATAACTTGGTTTTGTGGCGTTGTCAGAGTAGGCTGTCGGCACTTTGACGAGCATGACATCGCGGGTGATGCCACCATAGTTCCACCAGTCGAAGATCTGCGTGGGTACATCCTCGGCATGGCGCTTGTTGTCGACCTTGACAATCACGACGTTTTCGCCCTCTTTGAGCAGGTCGCTGATGTCGTAGTTGAAAGGCGTGAAACCTCCGATATGATGCCCCGCCTCCTTGCCGTTCACCCAAACACGACTGTCATAATTGACGGCTCCGAAGTAGAGCAGCGTGCGACAGTCCTGCATTGGTACGGCTTGAAAGCTCTTCTTAAACCAGACGGTGCCCTCGTAGAAGAAGAGACGTTCGTCCTGCGTGTTCCAGTCTGAAGGAATCCGCATTGTCGGCGACTTGTCGAAGTCGTATTCGATGAGGTCCTCAGGCCGTTGCGGCTTAGCATTCTGGAAGAATCCCCAGCGGGTGGGGTTCATACGGTAGTCGTAATAGCCCTCTTCCTGTACATCTACGATATAATGCCAATCGCCGTTGAGCGATACGCTTTCATAGGCACGGACATTCTGAATCAGAGGTACTTCATGATTGGCTGCTCCTGATGGCAATACTATTGCCGCTATCAATAGAAAGGTGAAAATGAAATGTTTCATAAACTGTTTAGTATTGTTTTTGCAAAGATAGTAATTTATGATGGATTATGGCTACTTTTCGCAGAAAAAGTTGCATTTTTGGGATAAAATGAGTAACTTCGCAGCCAAAATAGTGTTGAATTATGAGTGTACAGATAGAAGAGTCGTGGAAGATGCATCTCTGTGGTGAGTTTGAGAAGCCTTACTTCTCACAACTGACAAATGCCGTGCGACAGGAGTATATGAAGACGACGTGCTATCCTCCTGGAAAACTGATTTTCAATGCCTTTAATCTCTGTCCGTTTGACAAGGTGAAGGTGGTGATTATCGGGCAGGATCCTTATCACGAACCAGGACAGGCGCATGGACTGAGTTTCTCCGTGCAGGATGGCGTGATGTTTCCCCCTTCGCTGCAGAATATCTTCAAGGAGATACAGGCAGACCTCGGTACGCCTATCCCCACTTCAGGCAATCTGACGCGCTGGGCAGAGCAGGGCGTATTGTTGCTGAATGCCTCGCTGACGGTGAGAGCCCATCAGGCTAACAGTCATTCTGCATTAGGCTGGCAGAAGTTTACAGATGCTGCGATTCAGGCTTTGGCCACACATCGTGAGCATATCGTCTATATGCTTTGGGGCGGTTATGCGCGTTCGAAGGCCTATATGATTGACAAGAGCCGTAACCTTGTGCTTGAGAGTGTCCATCCATCGCCCTTGAGTGCCAATCGTGGTGGCTGGTTCGGTCAGCATCAGTTCTCGCGCTGCAATGCCTACCTCCAGGCGAATGGCATGACTCCTATAGCCTGGTAATAATTATCCATTATCAATTATCCATCATCCATTGGAAAAACTTCCCCCCATCATTCAAGTTGGCGATGTGCTGCTCTCATCGGAGATCCTGACTGAGAAGTTCTGTTGCGACCTCTCTGTCTGCAAGGGCGAGTGTTGTGTGGAGGGCGATGCTGGTGCGCCTGTCATTCTCGAAGAAATCGCAGAGATTGAGGATTGTCTGGATGCTGTATGGGGAGACCTCTCTGCCTCAGCACAGAGTGTCATAGATAAACAAGGTGTGGCCTATACCGATCAGGAGGGCGACCTCGTGACGAGTATCGTTCGCGGTAAGGATTGTGTATTCACTTTCTATGATGATTTGGAAGGTATTCACGATTGTTGTCTTTGTGCTTTAGAAAAGGCTTACAGAGCAGGACTGACCCGTTTCTGCAAGCCTGTGAGTTGTGCGCTCTATCCCATCCGTGAGAAACGGCTTGGCGGAGGCCTCGTCGGTCTGAACTACAACCGCTGGGTTGTCTGTAAGGCGGCCATTACCAAAGGTATTGAAGAAAACCTCTATCTGTATCAGTTCTTGCGTGACCCGTTGATCCGGCGCTTTGGCGAGGATTGGTATCAAGAATTGCTTGATACTGTGAATGAATTGAAGGCGCAGGGTTATCTTTAGATGCCTGCGCCTTCAATCATATTTACCATGTTTTGATGTTTTGAGTCTGTCCGGCCTTCAGTTTGACGGTCTTCTGCTGACCATTATATAATAAGGTGACGGTGCCAGCCTTCTTGGCTTTAATCTGGCAGTCGCGCACATAGCCGCCTTTCCACTCGAAAGAGACCTCATAGCCACCACGGGCACAGAGTCCACTTACCTTACCATCCTTCCAGGCCTCAGGCAGTGCAGGCAGGAGTTCAATCTGTCCATCACCACTCTGCATCAGCATCTCGCAGACACCAGCCGTACCACCGAAGTTACCATCGATCTGGAAGGGCGGATGGGCATCCATGAGGTTGGGATAGGTGCCTCCAGAACGACGACGATCAGGGCCGCGATACTTATCCGGCGAGACGTATGTCAGCAGTTTCTGGTAGATATGGTAGGCCTGTTCAGGCTTGTGTAGACGGGCCCAAAGGTTGATGCGCCAACCGGTGCTCCAGCCTGTGGTCTTGTCGCCTTTGATTTCCAAAGACCGCTCAGCGGCCTTCTGCAAGGTGGCGTCTGTCAGATGGTTGCCAGGATAGAGTCCGATGAGGTGACTCTGGTGGCGATGCTGGAAATCCCAGTCGTCCCAATCATAGTACCACTCGTTAATATCGCCCATGTGCCCGATGGTATAGGGATGCAGACGGGCAAGGGCTTTCTCCATCTCTTTGTTTTTCTCGCCGAGGATTTTTCCTGCAGCGATGGTGTTAATGAAGAGTTCACGGATGATGGCCATATCAGCTGTACCACCGTAGCAGGTCATACCATGATAGCCCTTATCGGTCTTGTATTCATTCTCAGGCGAGGTGGAGGGGGCTGTGATGAGTTCGCCAGGAACAATCGGACTCTCAATCAGCCACTTCAGACAGAAGTCGGCAGCGCCTTTCATCAGCGGATAGGCCACTGTGCGCAGATAATCCTTGTCCTGTGTGAACTGGTAGCGCTCCCAAAGGGTATGCACCAGCCAGGCACCACCGAGGTTCCAGTTGGCCCATTCGGGCTTCTCGTTCTTCTCGCCTACGGGATTGGTCATCGCCCAGATGTCTGAGTTGTGGCTGGAGCACCATCCGTGGTCGATGCCGTAATAGTTCTTTGCGGTATATTGTCCGTTGGCGGCAAGGGCTTTGACGAAACCGTCAAGAGGCTGTGCCATCTCTGCCATATTGGCCACGAAGGCAGGCCAATAGTTTTCTTCGAGGTTGATGTTGACGGTGTAGTTGCCTCGCCAAGGCGACCAGAGGTGGGGTGTCCATAGGCCCTGCAGATTGGCTGGAACGTTCTCTGTCCTCGACGATGAAATCAGCAGATAGCGTCCGTATTGGAAATAGAGCTCTTCAAGGTAGCGGCTCTTGCCACCCTCGTCTGTATAAGCTTTGAGCAGGGCCTCGGTATTTTCGGAGTAATCTGAGTACTCGGAGTTATCGGAGTATTCCGATAATCTGATCTTCACCCGATCGTAGATGGCCTTATAGTCTGCCAGATGGCGATTGTAGAATTCATCGAAAGTGAAGTTCTGCGTGTGCCAGATATCATTGGCGACATTCTCCAGATAGGGCGCACCTTCCTTGACGGGATGCTTGTCGAAGCCATTGAAGCTGGTCTCGTTGACGATATAGATGATGGCTTCCTTAGCGTGGGTGATGGTCAGCGAGGAATCTGCTGCCGATACCTCTCCATCGGTTTTGACATTGAGCATCGTACAGAAGTGAATGCTCTCCTGTGGTGATCCTGTGGCATGACCAGTCATCGTGAGTTGGGTGGGGATGGCCTTCACCTTATGAGGCACCTGCGCTGTCAGGGCAATGCGACAGTTGATGTCGCCTCGCAGTCGGATGGCGATGAGCTTGTCGGGATTCGAGGCGAAGTATTCGCGCTGGATGGTCTTGCCGTCACGGATGTAACAGTCCTTGATAATGGCACTGTCGAGGTTGAGACTGCGGTGGTAGTTGCTGATCTCACCCAGACCCAGATCCTTGATATGCAGGGTGCCGAGGGGCTGGAAGTGCTGCGAGTTAGGACCTTGCACATGCAACTGCAGGGAGTCGGCCAACTGGTAATCCTCGTTGAAGAGCGCCTTGCGGATCTCTGGTATCCATTTGTGGGCATCTGCATCGAGGTTACGGTCCACAGGCTTGCCGGTCCAAAGGGTAATGTCGTTCAGGTAGATGATGTTGTCGTCAGTACCGCCATAGACGAGGGCGCCGATTTTTCCATTGCCGATGGGCAGCGACTCTTCGAAGTAGGTGGCAGGCTTGTCGTATTGTAACACCATGGGTGCCTGATCGCTCGAAGATGGTCCACTTTGGGCGGTTATGGCCATCGCAAGAAGCAATAAATTCATCATAATCATTGTTTTTTAGAGTTTCGTTTGCAAAGATACGTTTTTTTTTGTATATTTGCAGCATAAAACTGAAAAAATGAAACTATGCAACCTATAAAAACATTAAACGACATGATTATCTTCCTCCAGCAGCGAG
>JAFZCU010000093.1 GCA_017556145.1 Prevotella sp.
ACGCAGGTCTTCTTGCGAAGGGCGCGAGGGCGAGGCTGGATGACTGTGCCAGTTGGCGAGGATTTTTAAGTTCTTGCTGCGCGCATATTTCAGAGCGGCAAACTGATCTTTCGGCGCAAAGGAGAAGTGCTCCGACGAGTGGTCGATGTTCTCCATCCAGTAGTTCTCTTTGACTTCGTCGCCATTCCCCAGCAGATAGCCGCACGACTCATCCGGTGCATCCTTCTGAGCCTGGGCTATCAATTCATCTATGATATTCTGTGGAATTTTCATTGTTTAATGCTGTTTGAGGTCGCATGCGGCCTGTACATAATCTATCAGGTGGTCGATGGTGGGATGGTCACCACAGATGGCGCACGACGGTCGCTGTTTCACGTTGATGGTACGGAACTGCATGGTCTTGGCATCGAAGGTCAGCAGGCGGTTGGTCAGTAACTCGCCGATACCCGTGAAGTACTTTAGCGTCTCGGCGGCCTGGATGGTGCCCAGCATACCAGCAATGGCACCCAATACGCCTGCCTGCGAACAGGTAGGTACGGCTCCAACAGGAGGCGGCTCCTTAAAGAAGCAACGGTAACAGGCCGTGCCAGGCAGGTGTGTAAATGTCTGTCCGTTGAAACGCAGAATGCCACCATGTGAGAACGGCTTGCCCGCCATCACACATGCGTCGTTTATCAGGAACTTCACGGGGAAGTTGTCGGTACCGTCCACAATGAAGTCGTATTCCTTAATAATATCCAGCGCGTTCGACGAGTCGAGAAACTCGTAGTAGGTATCCACCTGTACATCGGGATTGATGGCCTTGATCTTCTCCTCGGCGCTTTTTACCTTGGGCACACCCACGTCCTTGGTGAAGTGGATGACCTGACGCTGCAGGTTGCTCAGATCGACCACATCCGCATCCACGATGCCGATGCGCCCGATGCCAGCTGCCGCCAGATAGAGACTCACGGGAGCCCCCAAGCCACCGGCACCCACCACGAGCACGCGTGCGTTCATTATCTTTTCTTGTCCCTCGACGCCCACATCCTGCAACAGGATATGTCGCGAGTATCGCTGTATCTGTTCTTCTGTAAAGTCTATCATAATCTTATGAAATTTAGAATTTAGATTTTAGAATTTAGATGTATTCTCGCTTCGCTGCGAGTAAAAAGTATCAATTTAGAATTACCTCTTAATTCACAATTCCTACTCGCCATAGGCGACACCTCTTAACTCTTAATTCTTAACTCTTAATTAGAGACTTCCTCCTCCCATGAAGTATAAGAAGTCCACCTTGTCGCCCTCTTTCAGCTGGATATTCTCCCAGTCCTCGCGCTCAGCAAACTCCTCGTTCACCTGCACACTGACCATATCCGGCTGCTGTACGTCACTCTTCTGAATCAGTTCGCTTACGTTGAGCGGCAGTGTAACTTCCTGCGCGTCTCCATTTACATAAATCTTTGCCATATTTTTGTCGGTTTAAAATATTAATTGTAATGTGATTGAAATCACGGTGCAAAGGTACAGCGAAAAAAAACAATGTAAAATCGCATAACAGCGGTAAAACACATACCATACCATTGGTATTTTTGTGTTTCTCAATTCATAACCACGTTCACGGGCGGCGTAAATGTCCAGTTCTGACATCATCACCTTACTAATAGTCAAAGTCCCAATCAGTGACGTAGTGGTCGAAGCTAATGCCCTCGGTACTGCCGAACTTGGCGATGATCTTCATAATCTCATTCTGCTGCTTTGGTGAGAGCATAAGCTCACCATGATGGGCACGGTAGTATGGCCCATTCCCACGACCAAAGATTGCGTGTACATTCTCGCGGGCTTCTGCCTTTTGTCTTTGGGGAACGTTATGGTAGAGCTTCGTGAAGCCCCATGCTTTCCTCACGAGCCTCTTCTCTCGAAAATAGTTGCAATTCCCGTCCTGCCAGGCAGTCGGGTAAATGGCAGGTCCATAATGACGGCCTTCAGGCAACAGCAGTCGGGCCTGATAATGCATACAACAATCTTTCTTTGCGCAGTTATTGTTGAAGCACAATGGATATCCCATTGGAATATCTTTGTAAGTCAATTCTTTATTATCCATATCTGAAATTTTTAAAACTATCTCTGAAAAATCCCTCATCTCTCCCTAAATCTCTGGAAATGCCTTTGTACAAAGGGGTTTGAGCACGGGAGGGATGTTTCCAATCCCTCCCATATCTCTCCCGTCCGCTCGAACTTGTTCGCTTGCCAGAGCAAGAACCCGTAGCCTTTCATGCAGCCCTGAGTGGAACCACCTTGTAATAGGCCACATGCGAGTGCTCCTTGTGCTCGAAGCCCAAAGCCGAGATCGTCTTGCCGAGCCTGACCCTGTTGCCAATCGTGTTCTGCAGCGTTGGATATTCTTTCTGCATAATACCGATCATCTGGTCACAGTTCATCGTCTTCACCACTTCACCTTCGTTTGGCTGACGGAAACAAGCCATGAACATCTCACCAAGGTCCTTCTTCTCCATGAAGTCCTGATTCAGCTGCTGAATACGGGCCACCTCATCATTGTTGAACCAATAGGGCGCCTTCTGCTTCTGCAGTTCATACATCACCTGCGCATAAAGCTGGCCGTAGTCGATCTCGCCAGAATTATCAATCATCTGCCCGTCTGGAATCAGAATGCAGATGTAGCGACGCGAACCTGTGACATCCTTCAGTGGATGGCGGTTGTTGGTGGTTGCCACAAACGAGGCGAAGCGAGGACGATCTTCCTGGACTTTTCCAAAAATGGGACGTCCGTTCACCTTGCTAACAGACAACGTCTGCTTCAGCGAAGACTGCTGGGAGGGGCGGATGGCCTCCAACTCGTCGAGATTCACAAAGAGATTGTTCGTCAGCGCCATCTCTTTGTCGAACTTGTTGGCCAGGTTCAGGTGGTCAAGATAGTACTCACGCAGGTTCAAGGGCAGCAATCGACGCACGAAAGTGGTCTTTCCACAGCCCTGATTGCCGATGAACGTTGGGACGCACTCGTTTCCATGCAGCATGTCCATCTGTAGCCAGTGAGCCACAGACGAGCGCAGCCAGATGGTCAGGTAGTTCAGCTGCTCGGAAGTAATGCCAGGCAGACGTCCGAAAACCTTGGCAATATGGTTCTGGCCGTCCCATTCAGGCAGGCTCTTGAGAAAGGTCTGCACAGGATTGTGCTCAGGCACCTCCTCCGAGGTCACATACTCCGTAATCTCTGTCTTGGGGCTTCCCTTCTCCAATACGTTCTCGCGCTTGGCACGAATGATGATACTGTTTAGGGCCGCCTGCGTCAGAGGACGATAATCCAATTCAGCCTCTTTTTCTGAGGCGCTTGAGAGACTGTCGATTGCTTCGACAGTATTGCCTTCGGCCTTGTTATCAGCCTTTGGCAGAACCGCAAACTCCACCTTTCCATTCAGGATATTCCTACGGAAACGGTAGTTCGCCATCAGGAACTGCTCGATCACAAGCGTTCCTTCCAGAGAGGCTCCTTGAGTCTCTGCTGGCATCAGTACACTTTTCTTCATACCAAATAATTATATCAAAAGTTTAATCCTATTCCTTTAGGCTAATTCCTTAAGCTATTGGCGCGCTTTCCACAGCGTGCTTTTCAAGGTGCAAAGATACAAAAAAAATTCGTCATTTGCAAATTTTATCCCACTTTTTGCCGTTTTATTTCAAATGTTAATGCGAATTTGCCCTATATATAATAAATGTACGCGATTAACCTGTTTCTTATGAAATAAAAGAGTGAAAGATGAGGTGGGGTAATGTGAGGGCTGACGGGAGGGATATGGGAGAGATGACGGGAGGGTTCAAGGGAGGGTTGAAAACTACGGAAGTCCTTTATATAAAGGCATTCTGAGAGGTTGACGGGAGGGATAGGGACTTTTTTGAAAAAACTCAGCATTTTTTAGTTGTCGGAAGCCATTTATTTCAAAATATGAGCCTCGCTATGGTGATTAATAGCCTCTTTTATTCCGTTAAGTAGCTCTTTGATTATTCCCACCTTGGGAATGAAATATTCCCACCCTGGGAACAAAACATTCCCAGCCTGGGAATAAAAGCCAAGCCGTAAGCTGAAACGTCGAAACACGTGGGGGCAAACGTCGAAAGTGATTTTGAAGCAGACAGAATTGTTCATACCTTTGCACTGTCAACCGATGGAGCAGCGAGAGACATCAAGTGCACTTGAATGTCCGAGTCGCGACAGAGGAAGACGAAGTCAAAAGACGAAAACAAAGTCTGAAGACAGAAACAGATTATTAACAATTTAAAACGTAAAGGATATGAAAAAGATGATGATCGCCCTCGTGGCAATGTTCGTGATGACAATGAGTGCAAATGCACAGAGTATTAACGACAGTAAGCTGACGTTCGACCGTTTGAGCAATTATCTGGAGCTGAGAGTAGACCAGAGAGAGCCGGTGAAGGTGGCAATGACTCAGTTTACTGCTTCAATGGAGGCTTGCTTCCAACTGAAGGACGGTACAAAGGCCGGTGAAGCTTGGGAGAAGGTTCAGGCCCAGCACAAGAAGACCATGAAGAAGATCCTCGACACGAAGCAGTACAAAAAGTACACCCAGATGCTCGACCTGACAGCCAAGAACACCGCCGATCGGTTGATGGATGAGGCCACTGCCGCCAAATAACACACTCAAAATCCACATACTAAAGTGTTTCATCTCTCCTGCATAGAGATTATGTGGGAGAGTTTTTGTTATTTCAGTTTTTTTATTTATCTTTGCAACCATGAAGCAGAACATAAAACTATATATGATGAAAAGGGTCTATTTCAAACTGATGATACTTCTAACTGCGGTGTTTGTCAGTGCTTGCACCAATGGTGAACAAGCCGATTTCAACCGCGACTGGACGTTCTGGTCTGACACCCAGACAACCCCGCAAGTGATAAATCTTCCTCATGACGCCATGCAGACAGAGCCTCGTAGCAACGATGTGCCTGAGGGTCGTCACAATGGCTTTTATCCAGGCAATATGTATCACTATGAAAAGACCTTCAATGTTTCATCTGATTTGTTGCAAAAGCATGTAACCCTCAGTTTTGAAGGTGTTTACCGTAACAGCAAAGTTTATGTAAATGGCAAGGAGGCGGGCGGTTACCAATATGGCTACATGCCTTTTGATGTATGCCTGGACGGGTTGCTGACAGAAGGCGAAAACACGATCCGTGTAGATGTGGATAACTCGCAGGTGCCAAACAGCCGCTGGTATTCGGGTGCAGGCATCTATCGCCCCGTACATCTTACCGTTCAGGAACAGCATTATATAGAAGAGGTAAAGATCAGTACCCTGAGCATTGCCCCTGCTGCCATCAAGGTTGAGACCATGCATCAAGGTGGTGAGGTGGCTGTCAGTATCTATGATGGCGAGGTGCAAGTGGCCAATGCCGAGGGCGATAACGTGGAGTTGAAGATTGACGATGCCAAGCTGTGGAATGCAGAACATCCCAACCTCTATAAAGCGGTGGTTGAGTTGAAACAAGACGGTAAGACCATCGAAAAGCAGGAGAAGACGTTTGGCATCCGTGAGATCAGTTGGAGTCCCCAAGGCTTTAAAGTGAATGGCGAGGAAGTGTTGCTCAAGGGAGGTTGTCTGCATCACGACAACGGCATCTTGGGGGCTGCCGAGTATGACGATGCGGCCTATCGCAAGGTAGCCATCATGAAAGAGTATGGTTTCAACGCCATCCGTTCCTCTCACAATCCATTATCGGAGGCCATGTTGAAGGCTTGCGACGAGTTGGGCATGTATGTGATGGATGAACTGTGGGACATGTGGTATATTACCAAGACGAAGTTTGACTATTCCAAGGACTTTGAAGCCAACTATCAAGAAGACATCCGACATTTTGTGAAGAAAGACTTCAATCACCCTTCGGTTGTGATGTATTCCATCGGCAACGAGGTGGCAGAACCCTATGAGGAGAAAGGCGTAACGCTGGCCAAAGAACTGGTTGGTCTACTACATCAGGCCGACAACTCACGTCCGGTGACAGCAGGCATCAACCTGATGATTATCTTTGCCAGAGGGTTAGGAATGGATGTCTTTGCCCAAGAGTTCGATGAATCAGCGAAAGAAGAGCCAAAGGAAATAAGTAGTGAACAGTACAACCAGATGATGGAGGCGTCGAGCCAGCAGATGTTGCAAGCGGTGGTGTATCCGCCTGCTGATGCTGCAACGAGCCCCGTGTTGGATGCCCTCGATATTGCCGGCTACAACTATGCTAGCAAGCGCTACCCACTTGAAGGCTCGCTGCACCCCAACCGTATCGTGATGGGCTCTGAAACCTTCCCTCACCAGTTGGCAGAAAACTGGGCTATGGTGGAAAAACTGCCTTACGTGATTGGCGACTTTATGTGGACGGCCTGGGACTATCTCGGCGAAGTGAATATCGGCGGCTGGGTGTATTCGGACGATTCCAATATCACCAATAAGGTCTATCCTTGGAAACTCAGTGGTGCCGGTGCACTCGACTTGATTGGTAACCCAACAGGCGAGGCGCTATTAGCCAAAGCCGTCTGGCTGAAAGACAACAAACCTTACATCGGTGTGCGTCCTATCCACAAGGAACAGCTCTTCAAGTCTCAATGGCGAGGTACCAACTCCATCCCTTCTTGGAGTTGGAAGGGGTGTGAAGGTATGCCTACCGTTGTTGAGGTGTACACCAGCGCACAGAAGGTTAAGCTCTTCCTTAACGACAAGCTTGTTGGAGAGCAGAAAGTGAACAACAATCAGACATCGTTTGATGTGACCTACCAGCCTGGCACCCTGAAAGCTGTCAGCATCGATGCCAACGGCAAGGCATACGAGCAGACGCTGACCTCTGCCACAGGAAAAGTGAAGGTTATCATTGAACCCGAGAAGAGCAGTTACAAAACAGGTGAATTGGCTTTCGTCAATATTAACCTCGTAGGTGAAAACGGCATCGTAGAATCGAAAGCCGACCGTGTGCTGACTATTACTGTAGAAGGTGGTGAACTGTTAGGATTTGGCAGTCAGGCACTCATTACCGAAGCCAATTTTAGTGATGGCAAGTATCCTACTTATTACGGCCTGTCGCAGGCCATTATTCGCTCCTTCAAACCTGGTACCGTAAAGATTCATGTGACAGGTGAGGGCGTGGAAACAAATGGACAATTGATAATTGGAGATGAAAAGGAGTGCAATGATATGGATGCTGGCAGCTATAACTGTTGCCGCCATCGCCCAAGAGAAACAAAACTGGTTGGAGCCTACGCAGTTTAATGCCGAAAACTTCAGCAACCCGCCACTGAAGTATGCCCCCATGACACGCTGGTGGTGGCCTGGAAACGATGTGGAGGCTAAGGAGCTGAGGCGCGAGGTGAACCTGTTTGCCGACCATCACTTCGGTGGTGTCGAGATACAACCCTTAGGTCTTGTGTTTCCAATATCAAGCCCAGAACAGGGTGCAAGAGTCATGAGTTTCGACTCGCCTGAGTATTACCGGAACATAGACGCTGTGATGCAGGAGGCTCAGAAGCGAGGGCTCATCGTAGATATGACGGTGGGTAGCGGATGGCCGTCAGGTGGTGAGCATATCACGGAGGCAGAAAGTAATCTGACGCTGAGATATGCTGTGACAGATATTCCCCAAGACAATACCAACAGGATAGAAGTCCCCAAAATAGAGAACGACCATAGGCCCAACGCCCAATTAGTGGCGCTGTTGGCTGCCAAGGTTGAGAAGGAAGCTCAGGGTACGCTGTTTCTGAATCAACAGAGCGTCAAGGACATCACGAGCTCTGTGAAGGAAGGCACTTTCACATACTCGCCTCTGGAGTCAGGCTACAAGGCTATTGCCGTATGGACCATGTCGGCAATGGAACAGCCTATGCTGATGGCCAAGCCGAATGCAGGAATGGTGGTGAACCATTTCGATGCCAAGGCCATCCAGAAGAATTACGAGTATTATTTTGGCGAAAGGACCTGCTTCCCTCGCTATTATGGCCGGCCATTACGGGCATTGTTCAATGATAGTTACGAGTTTAAGGTAGATCGTCATTTCTCTGACGACTTTATCAGCACCTTCAAGGCCAGGCGCGGCTATGACCCTACACTCACCCTTCCTGCCAATTTGTGGGATGGCTATAATAATATGTATGCACGTTCGGCGACTCCCGACAAGCAGCCAGTCTTTGCTTTCGGACCAGAGGACTGGCGAATGCGCTATGATTACGACCTGACATTGAGCGACGTGCTTCGTCAGCAGTTCATGGCGACTTCGACGGCGTGGACTAACCAGCGTGGTCTGCTGCATCGTTCGCAGGGCTACGGCTTCCACATGGACATCATGGGCATTGCCGGCAGCATCAATATTCCTGAAGCAGAGACGATGGTGTTCAACTATGGCAGCGAGGCCGGCTATAAACTCATCACCTCAGGTGCCCATTTGTATAACAAGCCCATCGTCACCAGCGAGTCGGCTGTCTATATCAACAGAGCCTTGCTCACCACCCCGCAAAAGTTGAAGATGGTCATCGACAAGATTCTGTCGGCAGGCGTGAATCAGCTCATCTGGCACGGTTCACCTTATTATTACAAGGCCGACGGACAGGCCCCTGAAGGTTGGAGACCCTATTTCCTTGGGATGTATGGTATCAACTTCTCGTCAGAGATCTATGAGGGCAATGAGTTCTGGAGCAAGATGTCGGATGTGAACCTCTATGCTCAACGGGCGCAATATCTGCTGCGCAGCGGTAAGCCCAAGGCCGATGTGCTCATCTATTATCCGTTCCTCAACTTCAGCGACGAGAGCTATCATCCCAAGGAACTGTTGGTGAAAGGCTACATTCCTGGCGTTGAGCCGGCTACGGACATCAGCAGCCATCCTAATGCCTATAGTAATACCGTCTGCACAGAATGGCTAAACCAGATTTATCCGCTGATTGACGAGCTGAACCGACAGGGCATCACTTGGGACTGGATAAACGATGAATCGTTGCAGGCTGCGACTCTTGAGGCTCAGGCTCGACCGAAGCTCAACGTGAGAGGGAATTTGTATCAAGGCATCGTGCTGTTTAACCTGCCTTATATCCAACTCAATAGTGCCCAGCACCTTCAGCAGCTCACCTCACAAGGTGCTCAGGTACTAACCATTGGACAATTAGCGAAGATACAGCCCTCCTACAAGGATTATGCCCAGCAAGACCAACAGGTCGCCTCGACCATGCAAGCTATTGCTGCTATGCCTTCGGTAACTGCTGTAGCTATAGTTGAGGATGCTATGCTCTGGTTAAGCAAGTTGACCATACCACTCAGAAGCAATGATGGCAAGGATAACGTGAAGCAGATTCGCCGAGAGATGGACAATGGAGACCTGGCTCAGTTCTATTACAACGAGAGCGAACAATGGACTTCCCTAAAGGTGCAAATCGACAAGAACTCCCCTTATGCCTATTGGATGGATGCAGCCACTGGCACCATCACCCCCGCACAGCTGAAGAAGGGTATCGTCAGCTACGCTCTGCCTCCATTGAGCACTATATTCCTTTACGTCAGTAAGCAACCGCTAAACATATCCAACACGTCAACCCCTGTCTTTGACCCGCAAAAAGCGAAGATCGTCACAGAGAATGATACCTGGAACGTAGAAGTGGCAGGTATCGCATATAAGAACATGAGAGCCCAGGACTGGCGCGAGATAGAAACCTTGAAATACCAGGATGCCGAAGGTCATTATGACATGACCATCAATGTCGCCAAGCTCAACAAAAAGGCTCGCTACTTCTTGGATTTAGGGCAGGTCTATTATACAGCTTCATTAAGTATCAACGGTCACGAGGTAGGTGAACGACTTTGGAAACCCTATCTGTTTGACGTAACCCCTTATTTGAACTCAGGTGAGAATCGCATCAGCGTAATAGTTACCCCCAGTCGATATAACGCGATGGTCAAGCGAGGCATAGACGGAGAGGACGCATACTCATGTCTGAAAGAATCTTCTTTGGCAAGCGAAGGCATTACTGGAAAAGTTACACTGTATGAACAGTAACATCACTATTAGAAAAAGCGACATGAAGAAGATTCAAACGAAAGATATCTGGTTGTTCGTGGTGCAAGTGTTGCTCTTGTGGCTCATTGTGCTCTCACCTGGACTCATCAACTACTTCACCACCCACGACCCAGCCCTCTCGTGGGGGGCTTTGACGGTATCGGCCTATTGGCTTATGCCGATGGTCATCGTCTATTTGGTCAATTTCTACGTGCTGGTGCCCTTGTTTTATTTCCGTCGCCGTCTGTGGTGGTTCATCTGTCTTAATATCCTATTGGTGCTGGCATGTAACTACAGATTCCTGACCACCGATATATTGACTATGCCTGATTATTACCAAACGGGCTACTCTTCATTCATGATGATCTCGCTGCTCATCAACGTGATGGCTATCGCTTTTGCCTTGAGCATCCGCTACATGATGCGGCAGCAGGAGCGGAAACAGAAGGAGGTGGAGGCAGAACTGGCCTGGCTGAAGAATCAGATCAATCCGCATTTTCTTTTCAATACCCTCAACAACATCTCCAGTCTGGCACAGATTAACGGCGAAGAAACGCAGGAGGCCATCATGCAACTGAGCGACCTGCTGCGCTATGCCATGTATGAGACCAACAAGCCGAAGGTACGCCTCGATGGTGAGGTGGAGTTCATGCGCAACTATATCGATTTGATGAAACTGCGCTGCAATGAGATGACAAC
>JAFZCU010000094.1 GCA_017556145.1 Prevotella sp.
CCTGCCGTCAGGCAATATGCCGACTATATCAAGAGTTTCGATAAGGAGAATCCCTATGGCGTGCCCATCGGATTGGGTAACTGGGCGGGTGTGAATGCCGTGCTCAACTTCGGTATCACCGTGAACTATGCCCACATCTACTTCCCCGACATCATCAGCAAGGATGAGGTGTATCGCGTGAGCAACTGGCTCTATGGCTGTCATCCCTACCATAATTACTCGTTTGTGGCAGTGGTGGGCGCCACGCGTCCCAAGCAGGTGTTCTATGGCAACAACCGCGCTGACTTCTCATTCATTCCGGGAAATGTGGCGCCAGGTCTGCTCTTCCGCAAGCCCGATCATTTCGAGAATTACGACGACTGGCCCTTCCTTTGGGGACAGAATGAGGGTACCATCGCCGGCAACACGCAGTATATCATCTTCGGCTCCGCGCTGAAAAACATTGTATCACCAAAATAAAACTAAACACAGATGTATTTTTACGATCTCAGATTAATCAGAGTACTCGGAGTACTCAGAGTATTCGGATTACTCTTCTTTCTTCTCATCGCTCCCTCAGCCTTTGCGCAGCCTGACGACGAACCCCGTCGTCTGACTATCAGCGGACAGCTCATCGATGCCGAATTCAGGGAGCCTATGGCGCAAGCCACCATTCAGTTGTTTACCGTGACCGACAGTGTCTTCGTGGGCGGAACCGTCAGCGACAACCGTGGAAACTTCTCGGTTGAGGCTCCGAACAACGGCACCTTCCGTCTGAAGATCTCGTCGGTAGGCTTTCAGCCCATACAGCGCGATGTCACCCTGCGCCGCAGCCAGAACCAGGAACTCGGCGTGCTGCTGATGTCGCCTGAAAGCATCCTGCTCAAGGAGGCCGTCATCACGGGTCGCGCTGCACAGGTGATCGTCAAGAAAGACACCCTCGTCTTCAACCCCGACGCCTACCGCACACCTGAGGGCTCCGCCATCGAGGAATTGATCAAGCGTATGCCTGGTGCGGAGGTCGATGAAGACGGCAATATCACCGTCAACGGCAAGGAGGTGAAGAAGATACTTATCGATGGTAAGGAGTTTATGCTCGGCGACACGGAAACGGCGCTGAAGAACCTGCCCATCTCGATCATCCAGAATGTGAAGTTCTATGATCAGCAGAGCGACCAGGCCCGCATTACGGGTATCGAGGACGGCAACAAGGAGACGGTGCTCGACTTCACCATCAAGAAGGGTATGAACCGTGGCTATATGACCAATCTCGACCTCGCAGGCGGTACGCAGCACCGCTATGCCTCGCGTGGCATGGGTTCCAGCTTTACCGATAATACCCGTATCATGGTGACCGGTAACTTCAACAATAAGGAGGAGAATGCCGGCTGGTGGAACCGTCGCGGTCTGAACAGCCGGAAGATGCTCGGTGCCAACCTCAACTACGACGATGGCGAGAAACTCAAGATCGACGGTAGCATCCGTTGGAACCACCGTGGTGGCGATAATGTCAATGAGAACAGCAACGAGAACTTCTACAGCGAGACCAACCGTACCTTCTCGAACAGTTTCTCGAAAAGTCTCTCGCGCAACAATGGCTGGAATGGTAACTTTCGCTTCGAGTGGAAGCCTGATACCCTGTCGAACATCCTCATCCGCGCCAATGGCAGCACAGGCACCAGCGATGGTACGCAGACCTCGCTTTCGGCTACCTTCAATGCCGACCCCTATCTCTATGTCCTTGATCCGCTGTCCGACGCAGCTATCGCTGAGATGCACAGTCGCAGCCTCGCCGTCAACCGCAATCGTCAGGCAAGCCTTTCTTATGGCGAGAACAAGAATTTCTGGGGTATGCTCCAGCTATACCGTCGTCTGAATCCCCGTGGCCGTAACGTCACGCTGCGATTTGAGGGCAGCATGGGCGACAATGACAATCAGAATGCCTCGAACAACGAGGTACACCTCTTCCGTGTAAAGACCCAGGCGGGTCAGGACTCCACCTATTTCACGGCCCGTTATAACCTCACACCCAGCGACAACAGCGGCTATGTGCTGAATGCCCAATACAGCGAGCCCCTCTGGAAGGGCGCCCACCTGCAGGCCAGTTACGAACTGCGCTATAATCAGAACAAGAGCGACCGTAAGACTTACGACTTCAGCCGTCTGTCGCAGAACCCCTTCGAAGGGGTCACACCGGAATACAGAGAGTGGGATCCATGGATTGGGAAGTTCGGTGGACAATCGGCACTCGACCCCTATCTCGACAAGAGTCTCAGTCGCTTCTCCGAGTATAAGAACTATACCCACAACATCCGCCTCATGCTCCGCTACTGGGAAGAGAAATATGACTATAATGTCGGTGTGCTCGTGCAGCCCCAGCATTCGAACTACATTCAGGACTATCGCGGTATCTATGTCGACACCATCCGTAACGTGACGAATCTCACCCCGACGCTTGATTTCCACTATAAGTTCTCCGATCAGCAGAATATCTGGTTCCATTATCGTGGTGACACCCGTCAGCCCGATATCACCCAGTTGCTCGATATCACCGACGACTCGAACCCGCTGTACATCACACAGGGTAATCCGGGACTGAAACCCCAGTTCACCAATTCGCTGAATGTGTATTATAACAACTATATCCAGCGTTTCAAGCGCTCGATTGTCATCTACGCCAACTATGCCAACACCCGTAACTCGATCTCGAATCTGGTACGTTATAACCCTGAGACGGGTGGAAGCATCTCACGACCTGAGAATATCAACGGCAACTGGAATGTGAATGGCGGTTTTAACTTCAGCACCGCCCTCGATTCCGCAGCCCATTTTAATGTAGGCACTGATACGCGCCTGCGGTATAATAATTTTGTGAGCTACTATGCCGAGCCCAACAGTGATTCGCAAAAAAACTACACACGCTCTACCAATCTCACGGAGCGTCTGACCGCCAGCTTCCGCAACGACTGGCTCGAGGTGATGCTCGATGGCTGGTGCAACTACCAGCATTCGCGCAACGAGCTGCAGCCCACAGCCAACCTCGACACCTGGCAGTTCAACTATGGTGGACAGGTGCTGCTGCGACTGCCCTACGACTTTGAGATCTCTACCAATATCCACGAGAACTCACGTCGTGGCTATAACGACCCCTCGCAGAATACCAACGAACTGATCTGGAACGGACAGGTGTCGAAGAGCTTCCTCAGCAACAAGTCGCTCATCGTGGCCCTCAATTTCTACGACCTTTTAGGCCAGCAGTCGAACTTCAGCAGTTGGGTCAATGCCAACAGTCGTGGTGAATCGCGCTACAACAGCATCAACTCGTATGCCATGCTCCACGTGCGCTATCGTCTGAATATGTTTGGCGGTAAGGTCGACACCGAGGGCCGTTACGACAAGAAATGGGGTAACACCGATGGTGGTGGAGGCGGCAATCGCGGTGGCGGCGCCAACAACCGAGGTGGCAACAATCGTGGCGGTGGCGGAAACCGCGGTGGAGGCGGTGGTCGCAGATAAAACCTGTTAGTCGCAAGTAACTAAATGAGGGATAGTTTTTTGTCGTCTTTCTTCCGACAGAAAAAAACTATCCCTCTTAAATTATTGTATTTTCAAAATTATTCCTTACCTTTGCATCCGAAATAATTAAAGATGTATATGAGACAGATATTAACGATGTTCTTTTTGGCTGCGGCGATGACTGCTGCGGCGCAGATTAAGACCGAGATAACGGCGTTTAACCAGGCAGGCCCCTATGCGGTGAGTGCACCTTTGGGCCTTGATACGGTGGATGTGCAGGGAAAGAAGTTCGACGATGCTTCGCTGATGAGCAGCATTGCGCTGACCTCGCCGGTGACAGGTCGTTTCGTGGGGCAGGTTCTCCCCTCACTGTCGAAGAGCAAGAGCGTGGGCCTGCTGTCGTTCTACGTGAACAACCGTGACTATCTGAAGGGTAAGATCGAGGTGAAGGGTCCCAAGCATTACAAGCTCTTCATCGATGGTGAGCCTGCTGCACCGGAGTTGAAGCTTGCCCCCGAGCATCACACCATTGCCATCCAATATCTGGCCGAACCGAAGGATACTGATTCTATCCGCGTGGTGATCGATGCCCCGCAGGCCGTTGCTACAACCCTCGACAGTCGCCACCCGTTTATGGTGCATGACATCTTAGATGGCAAGCGTGTGCGCGACATCTCCGTCTCTGCAGACGGACAATATGTTAGTTTGGCCTGGCTGACCACAGAGCGTGGCGGCAGCAACCGCTGGAACTACGAATTGCGTGAGGTGAAGACCGGTCGTATGGTGATGCAGCCGCAGCGACAGGCCCGCTGGCTACCCAAGACCATCGCCTGGATAGATGAAACGCGCGAGGGCAAGAATCGTGTGCTCTGGCAGGTTACTCCCACTGGCGAACGCACCCGCTGGATCAGCGGTCTGCCTGACGGCGGCTATCGTGTGGCGCCCACAGAGGATTATCTGGTGATGACCATCGAGGAAAAAGGTCCTGAGGAGGACAAGGAGATGTTTGAGGTCGTTGAAATGGACGATCGTCAGCCGGGCTGGCGCAACCGAAATTATCTGGCACGCTACGATGTAGCGACGGGAATGACACGCCGTATCACTTTCGGTCACCAGCAGACCATGCTAATGGATATTTCGCAGGATGGCAAGAAGTTGCTTGTGGCACAGTCGTATTCACGGTTGGCGAAGCGCCCAACAGAAGTGATGGACGTTTTCATTGTCGATGCCGAAACTTTCCGTGCCGACACCATTCTCACGGGCCAGGGGTTCTTAGCCGGTGCCTCGTTTTCACCCGACGGCACGCAGATCCTCTTCAAGGGCTCGCCCGAGGCCTTCGACCGTATTGGCTGTACACTGCCCGCCAATCTGACGCCCAATATGTACGACTATCAGCTCTATCTCTACGATATTGCCTCGAAGCAGGTCAAACCACTCACATGCGACTTCAATCCGTCAGTACAGACCGTCGACTGGGCGTGGGGTGATGGCTTGGTGTATTTCACTGCCGAGGATCGCGACTTTGTGCGCCTCTATCAGATGAACCCCACGAATGGTCAGATTGTGCAGTTGGAGCATGCAGGCGACAACGTCAGTAGAATGAACATGGCAGCCCGTTCAAACGTCTTAGGCTATATCAGTAATGGTACCTCGGAATATGCCTCGGCCTATTTGGCCTATACCGCCAAGGGCAAGGCCCCGATGAAGCAGTACAGCCTCTACGATGGCAAGACGCAGATGGGCGACATCGAGACGGCCACCTGCAAGGACTGGAACTACACGAATGCAAAGGGCGAGACGGTCTACGGGCGGATGTATCTGCCACAGGACTTCGACCCTGCTAAGAAATATCCGATGATTGTGTATTACTATGGCGGTTGCTCACCCGTGAGCCGCTATTTCGATGGCGTCTATTCCGGTCACTACTGGGCTTCGCTCGGCTATGTGGCTTATATCCTCCAACCCAGTGGAGCCTCGGGCTTCAGTCAGGAGTGGGGCTCGCGCCACGTGAACACAGCAGGACGCGGACCCGCTGAGGATATCATTGAGGGCGTGAGGCGTATCTGCGCCGAACACCCCTTCATCGATGCAAAGAAGGTGGGCTGTATGGGTGCCAGTTACGGCGGATTCATGACGATGTACCTGCAGACGCAGACGGATATCTTCGCAGCTGCCGTATCGCATGCAGGCATCGCCAATCACACCAGCTACTGGGGTGAGGGCTATTGGGGCTATAACTATAGCGAGGTGTCGATGGCCAACAGCTATCCTTGGAGCCATCGTGAACTCTACGTCGACCAGAGTCCGCTCTTCAATGCCGACAAGATCCATACGCCATTGCTCTTGTTGCATGGCACTGTTGATACCAACGTACCCATCATTGAGAGTCTGCAGATGTTCACTGCGCTGAAACTCCTGGGGCGCGACGTGGCCCTCGTGGAGATTGCTGGCGAGAACCACCATGTGCTCGACTATGGCAAAAAGATCAAATGGCTGGGTGCCCAGATGGCGTGGTTCCAGAAATGGCTCAAGGATGATCCCTCATGGTGGGACGCCCTCTTTCCCAAGAAACATCTCTAATAAAGTCAGGAATGATGAAAAAGCGATTCGGTTACCTGCTATTGACTCTGATGCCTCTTGCTGCGATGGCGCAGGATATATCAGCGACCCTGCCTATTCCTGCTGTAACGCATAAGGACGCTAACCTGTTTACTATCGCTGCTGATGGAGCCAAGGGCAAGCCAGTATTGCTCCAACCGCTCTATTGGATAAAGACACTTATCGATTCGTCTGCTGTGGCCACCATCGACCGTGATTATATCGAACAGCCGAAGCCAGCCTGGGCCATCGAGGCCAGGACCACGCTGAACCAGTCGACGCTGAAGATGGAGACCACGTGGGAGGAGCCTGATTATGGCAACATGAACCTTTGGGCGAAGAGTAAGAATGGCCTCTCCACCTCGGCAGGTCTGTGGCTGGGTTATCGCGGCTATGGCTTCGGCTATTCCAAGGAGTTCGGTCAGACCAGCGGCTCTACGCTGTCCTTCGGAGCCATGGGCGGCAGCTTCGGAATCAACTTGCGCATAGGTTCTTATAACAGTGATATGCCCGACATTTATATCGACGGGGAAAAAATAACGTCTTACGACGAAGACGACGACCGCCTGGAGGATCCTATCAAGGTGCGTACGCTCTTCCTCGACGGCTATTACATGCTCAATGGCAAGCACTTCTCGTATGCCGCTGCCTATGATAATTCGCTCATCCAGAAGCGCTCGGCGGGATCGATTGTCGTGGGTGGAATGTATTGCCACAGCCGCGCTGACTATAGCGCCGATTCCAACTGGTTGCTGACAGCACTGATGGAGGGTGTAGGAAAAGTGAAATTCTCGCAGGGTAGCATTGGTGCAGGCTATGCCTACAACTGGGTGCCCGCTCGCGGATGGCTCGTCAGTGCGATGGCCATGCCGATGCTCACCCTCTATAACCGCACCACGAAATATGTGTATGTATTTGATTTGGTGAATCCTAATGTGACGGATTGGGATGCGCTTTCGGAAAGTGAGGTTGAGAAATGGTTGTGTGACCCGGACACCAAGTTTATGACAGTCGGTGAGACGGAAGAGACGTCCAACAACAAGGTGAAACTGAACTTCGATGCGCGGTTGAGTGTGGTCTATAATTTCGACCGCTGGTATATGCGCGTCTATGGCCATTATAATCAGTTCCGCTACGGTAGTGATTGTGTCTCAGGACGTATAACTGACTGGACTGTGAATGCGTCGCTGGGATTTAGGTTTTAGTGAATAGTTAATAGTGAATAGTGAAGAGTTAAGAGGCAAGCGGATTGCGGTGCTGTTGTCGGGAGGTGTCGATAGCAGCGTGGTGGTGTATGAGTTTGCGAAACTCGGACTCCACCCCGATTGCTTTTATATCAAGATAGGCCCTGAGGAGCATGAG
>JAFZCU010000095.1 GCA_017556145.1 Prevotella sp.
CACGGCCTCACCGTATTTCTTGGAAGGCACAGCAGCCACCTGCACGTCGCGGATGCCAGTCATGTGGTAGAGGAACTACTCGATCTCACTGGGGTAGTTATTCTCACCTCCACGGTTGATCATATCCTTGATACGACCTGTGATCTTGTAGAAGCCTTCCTCGTCCTTCACACCCAGGTCGCCTGAGTGGAGATAGCCGTTCTTGTCGATGACCTCTTCCGTTGCCGTGGGGTTCTTATAATAGCCCTTCATCACGTTGAAGCCCTTGCAGCACATCTCACCCTGCACACCTACGGGGCACTCCTCACCCGTCTCAGGGTTAAGCACCTTCACATCAACAAACGGGAAGTCGCGACCTACAGTCGTACAGCGCTGCTCGAAGGTATCGTTCAGACAGGTCTGCGTCATACCTGGTGACGACTCCGTGAGACCATAGACGCTGGTGATGGTCATATACATCTTCTCCGACACCTGTTTCATCAGTTCCACGGGACAAAGCGAACCTGCCATGATACCTGTGCGCAGACTGGTCAGGTCGAACATCGAGAACATCGGATGGTTGAGTTCTGCGATAAACATCGTAGGCACACCATAGACCGCCGTACACCGCTCCTTATGGATCGAGGCCAGCACCACAAGTGGATCGAACTTCTCGACCATCACCTCGGTACAGCCATGCGTCAGACAGTTCATCGTGGCGAGCACCACACCGAAGCAATGGAACAGCGGCACACAGACACAGAGTTTGTCATCGGCAGTAAAGCCCATATTCTCACCCGTGAAGTAACCATCGTTAGCTATGCCGAAATGCGTCAGCATCACACCCTTAGGGAAGCCAGTTGTGCCGGAGGTGTACTGCATGTTGCAGACATCATAGCACGACACCTTGCTCTTCATCTCCAGCAAGGTCTCGTCCTCTACGTTCTGTCCCAGCAGCAGCAGCTCAGCGGTATTGAACATGCCGCGATACTTCTCCATACCGATAAACACCACGTTCTTCATGTACGGGAAACGCTTGCTGTTCAGATGACCACGCTCACAGTTCTTCAACTCTGGCAGCATGGTATAAGTCATATCGACATAATTACAGTCCCAGGTACCGTCGGTGATACAAAGCGTATGCATATCGGAGTCCTTGCAGAGATACTCCAACTCGCTCTGTTTGTAATTGGTGTTCACCGTCACGAGCACCGCACCGATCTTCGCCGTCGCATAAAGGAAGGTGAGCCAGTCGGGCACATTCGTAGCCCAGATGCCGACGTTCGAGCCTCTTTCCACGCCAATGGCGATCAGGCCCTTGGCAAGATTGTCAACGCGCTCATTGAACTTGCTCCAGGTGAAGCGTAAATCTCTGTCTGAATAAACGATGTATTCCTTGTCGGGCGTGGTCTCAGCCCAATATTCGAGCCACTGACCAAGGGTACGCTCATGAAGTGTATAGCCTTCGCTTCCGGTCTCAGCAGGGTATGTTCTGTTTGGCAGCGGTCTGCCTGCCATATCTAATTTCACATTGTTTTCCATCTTCTGATCTTTTCTGAGTATTCTGAGTAATCCGAGTAATCTGAGTAATCAGAACGGAATATAAACAACTGCCAAGATCTTAGCCGATTTGCCAGGAGCACCGTGGACATGATGCTTCACGATGGAATCGTAGAAGATGCTGTCGCCCTCTTTCAGCAGGTATTTCTCCTTGCCGTACTCGATCTCCACCTCACCGTTCATCACAAAGATAAACTCTTCACCCTCATGGGCAGAGAGCTTGAAATCCGGATTATCCTCGGGATTGATGTTGATCACGAAGGGCTCCATGTGACGCCCGGCCTTCTGCTGGGCCAGCGGATGATACTCCATGTGCTTACGGGCATCGGAGGCACCGTTGGAGAAACTGATACTACTGTTGCGCTCACGATCGGCAGCCCGACAGACCACTGGTCCGAGAGCGTCGTTATCATCCATAAACGTTCCCAGACGAACACCCAGGGCTCGAGCTATCTTGATCAGCGGCCCTAAAGAGGGTAAATTCTGGTCGTTCTCTATGGAGGTGATCTGCTCTACTGACAAACCACTGCTTTCTGCAATCTCCTCAATCGTGAGATTTTTCGATTCTCTGATTCCCTTAATTTTGGAACCCACAAATGTGTTAGTGTTGGCCATAAAATCCTATAAAAAATTGATATCAATATTATTTAGCGCGCAAAATTACAACAAAAAAACGAGACTGGCAAAACTTTAACAGTGTTTTTGTTGTTTTTTCAAATTATTCTTCGTAATTTTGACCCCATCAATCGTAATGAATATGGCAAAGGATAAACTAAACATGGACCGTAGGGAGTTTCTGAAGAGACTCGGTATCGGCACAGGATCGGCGATGGCCCTGATGGCTATGGAGCCGCTGAGTGCTTTTGCACAGAAAGACAAAAAGGCTGTTGAGAACCGTATGACCTACCGTGTTCAGCATGGCTCTGGCGAACAGATCTCTCTCTTAGGCTTCGGCATGATGCGCCTGCCCAACAACCAGGAGGAAGTCAATCAATTGGTGGACTATGCCATTGAGCATGGCGTGAACTACTACGACACAGCCCCGATGTATATGCGCGGACAGTCGGAAGTGCTGATGGGCAATGCCCTCTCACGGCATCCGCGAGATAAATACTTCGTCGCTACGAAGATGTCGAATCAGGGCCAGAACACCTGGAGCTTCGATGCCTCGAAGCGGATGTACGAGCAGTCGATGGAACGCTTGAAGGTGAATCACATCGACTATTACCTGCTGCACGGCATCGGTGGCGGTATGAATACGCTGAAAGGCCGTTTCCTCGACAACGGCATCCTCGAATTCCTACTTAAGGAGCGTGAGGCCGGACGTATCAAACACCTGGGATTCTCATATCATGGTGATGTCCGCGATTTCGACTGGCTGTTGGATCACAATAACGAGTACCATTGGGATTTCGTACAGATTCAGATGAACTTCCTCGACTGGCGTCATGCCTCGATGCGTGGTGGCCGGCGATCGGATGCCGACGCGGAATACCTGTATGGCAAATGTGAGAAACTGGGTATCCAGTGTGTCGTGATGGAGCCTTTGCGTGGTGGAGCCTTTGGAAGAATGGCGGAGGAACTTTCCAGCCAAATGAAGGCCGTACACCCCGACGACAGTACAGCCCGCTGGGCCTTCCGATGGGTAGGCTCCTACCCCAACATCCTCACCGTTCTCAGTGGTATGAACCGTATGGACCATCTTGAAGAAAACGTGAAGACCTTCTCTCCATTGGAAATCTGCACAGAGTCGGAGAATGCGCTACTGGCAAAGATTGCCGATGAGATGTCAGGCGTACCCACCATTCCCTGTACCGCCTGCGAATACTGTATGCCTTGTCCCTACGGTGTCAACATCCCCGGCAACTTCACTTATTACAATGAGGCAGTCAACAGTCATATTCTCCCGTTGCCAGAGCCTTCTGCCGCCGACTATGCCGAGCGCCAGCAGAAGTTCATCGAGGGCTACCGCAAAGCCCTGCCAAATGCAGAGAAATGGGCACGTGCCTGCCAGGATTGTGAAGAGTGCCTTTCAAAGTGTCCGCAGCAGATACGTATCCCTAACCAGCTGAGCCGCATCGTTCAGACCCTTAGAGTCAGGAGAAAGTCATGATTTGGAACGCTGGGAGAATTCGCAACCGCAGTATTGCTGGTTGTAGAAATTGAATTCTTTCAGCAGCTGGTTACGACGTTCGTAAAGACCACCTTTGCGCCAGTTCTGGGCCCAGAAGGTGACAGCATCGCACAATTGGGAATCTCCCTTTTGTGCGATTTCGTTGACGGCCTGCTCTGCCAGATGGCCAGCACGCTCGATTTGTTCAAGGCTTTTCCAACGGGAAGAAGCCAACGTGGTGGAAAAGTATCGGATGCCCAGTTCTTTTGCTTTCTTAGCGGCAACCATCAGGCGAAGGGTAAAGCAGAGCTCGCATCGCCTGCCCCTTTCCGGTTCGCCTTCGAGGCCACAGACATCCTGTTGCCACTGTTCATGGTCGTAATCGCCATCAATCCACGTAAGACCAAGACTCTCTGCGTGGCGCTTGCTCTCATTCTTGCGAATCTCGTATTCTTCGCGAGGAAAGATGTTTGGATTATAATAGAATATCGTAGGACGGATGTCATGCTGCACCAGCCACTCGACAATGGCTGAGGAACAGGGTGCACAACAAGCATGCAGCAACACCTCCTTACACCCTTCGGGAACTATAATCGCCGCCCTCTTCACTATTCTTTTGATTCTTCAGTTTTTCAATTCTTCAAAGTCCTCGGGCTTTCCAAATACGGTCTTTGGCCGCATTGATTTCCTGGAACTTCTTTTCCGCCGCCTTGCGCACATCCTCTCCCAAGGCAGCCACCTTATCAGGGTGATGCTCCAGCGCCAGCTTACGATAGGCTTTCTTCATCTCATCGTCAGAGGCATTCGGACTAACACCCAACACCTTATAGGCATCCTCAAGGGTATTGCCTTCAAGATGCAGCATTGAGTCGACCTCACTACTGCGAAGTCCCATCCACTGCGCACATTCCTTCAGGGCCGAAATCTCGCTATGGGGCACAGAGCCATCGGCCTTGGCCACCATCACAAGGTAATTCAGCAACTGCAGACGCTGCGAATAGTCCATCTGGCTGTTAATCTGTCCACAGCACTGACGAACGGTCGACTTGAACTGTGTCCACCCCTCGCGCTTCTGTTCGTCGAAAAGCTTGTTCAGGATCTCATTGCCTTGAGAGACCGCACTTTCGCCAAAGTTCTGACGAAGCATCTGGCGCACCAGTTCCATCTCGGAGTGCATCGCCTTGCCGTCGGCCTTGATGATATAGGAAGAGAGCACCAGCAGCGAGAAAAGGAAACTATTGCGTTGTCCCTGCTGCTGACGCTGACGGTAGGCCTGCTGATAGGCCTGATTATAGTCCTGATAGGATTTTTGTTGCCAATTACCCGTATCACGCTCTGAGCCAGAGCCCCAGGTACCGGAGTTGCTGGGAGAATTGACTCCGTCGAGCATCGAGTCAAACAACGAACCTACCAGATAGCCTGCCAATGCCCCCAAAGGGCCACCAGCCATCCATCCGATAAATCCACCTATCCACTTTCCTGCTGCCATTGGTATTTACAATTTACAGATTTACAATTTTACCTCTTGTATGCAGGTCAAGAGATCCTGCTGGATAATGCCATTCGTGGCGATGACACTGTTGCCTTGCGTGAAATCGTCAGAGCCTGCGTAATCGCTCACCTGGCCTCCAGCCTCCATCACCATCAGACTGCCAGCCATATAATCCCACTGGCCGATATACTGCTCTGCATAGCCGTCGAGCCTGCCTGCAGCCACATCACAAAGTGCCATTGCAGCAGAGCCGCACATACGGACACTACCCACATTGCCATACAACTTGTCAATCAGATGTTTGATCACAGGCTTATAAGCCTCGCTGTTGTAAGGCAACTGCAGACAGAGCAGCGCATCCTGTATCTGATGATTGCTGACGTGTAACTTTTCATTTTTCACTTCTCCACTCCTCACTTCCACATACGCACCTCCACCCTTCCAGGCATAGAAGCACTCATCGGCACAAATCTCATAAACCACGCCAATTAGAACGGTCTTGCCTTGCAGCAGTGCTATGCTGACAGCGTACGGGGCATACTGATGGATGAAGTTCGTAGTGCCATCTAGTGGATCCACCACCCAGACCATCTGCTCTGCATCATGCCCAGCAAGACCTTCCTCCGTGATGAACCCCGCCTCAGGCATGAGTTCGCGTAGAGCGCTGACTATCAATTGCTCCGACCCTTTGTCAACATACGACACATAATCGTGGGCATGCTTGCGTTCCACACTGTCGAGAGAGAATTTCCTACGCTCTTCCCGAATATAGGCGCCTGCCTGTCGTGCAATCTCACAGACTGCCAACGTACATTTCTGCAAATCAATCATCTATACCAACAGTGTTTACTCCTTCAAACCAATCTGCGTATTCCCAAGATCCTTAGGAGGCTGCTCACGGAAACGGATAGTCTGTGTCTCGTAGTCCATCTCCTCGATAATCGCAATCGACTCTAAGTGATAACCTTCCTCTCGCAGTAATCTGCCACCTTTCTGATGACCTTTCTCCACAGCGATGCCGACACCGACCACCTCTCCACCAGACTGATGCACCAAATCGGCCAAAGCATGAATGGCCTCACCGTCAGCCAAGAAATCATCAACCAACAATACTTTGTCAGTCGCCTGTAGATAAGGCTTCGATACAAAGACATTGTTCACGGTCTTGTGGGTGAACGAATAGGCCTGCGACATGTATTTGTCGTCAGTAGAATTGGCCGTCTTGTTCTTCTTGGCAAACACCACCGGCACATCATAGAGATTGCCCAGCATGGTGGCAATAGCGATTCCGCTGGCCTCAATAGTCAGCACCTTGTTAATCTCAACGCCACGGAAACGACGTTGGAACTCATAGGCAATCTGGCGCATGATATCGATATCAATCTGATGGTTCAGAAAATTGTCGATCTTCAGAATATCGCCAGGCCTGATCACGCCATCGCGCAAAATCTTTTCTTCGAGGAAGTTCATCTTTTCTTTCTTCTAACAATTATTTAACGATCTCACCAATAGCCTCTCCCACGCAGGCATTCGGCTGCTGGATATGCAGCATCTGCGTCACCGTGGGAGCGATGTCAGTGATATGCACCTCACGACTGGTGCTGCCGTGCTCCACCTTCCAACCGTAGAACAACAGAGGGATATGGGCATCGTAGGGATTCCAGGCACTATGCGTCGTGCCGATAGGCGACGACCACTTGCCGAATTCATAATATCCGGCCTCCAAGACCAGCAGCAGGTCGCCTGAGCGATGAGGATGATAGCCCAAGAGGGCACGGCTGCGGATGATATCGGGCACACTCCAGGTGTTCACCTTCGCGAAGTCCATCACAAACTGCACATGGGGCACCTCCGAGAAAAACGCAATCAGCACCTCCTTCACCTGCTCCAGATCCAGTCCCAGGGCCTTGATCTTTGCGTGGTTCAGATACGCCCGATAACCATTAAGCCCGTTAATGATCGAGCAGTCAACGGCAGCACCGAACTTCTCTTTCAGACAGGCTTCCAACTTGTCGTACAATGTCTCATTATCCGTTTTCCAGGCTCCGCCACTTAATTTGTGGTCAATCATATACTGGAAATTATGGGCCCCGCCATGATCAGCCGTCAGGAAAAGAAGGTAATTCCCCTCCCCCACCTGATCGTCGAGCGCCCTCAGCAATCGGGCAATATCCTTGTCCAATTCCAGATAGGCAGCATCGGTATGCTCCCCACGGGTGCCGTATTTATGACCAATCACGTCGGTCTGCGAGTAGCTCACGCAGAGCATATCCGTCACCTTGCCTTTGCCCAGTCGCTCACCCTTCAGGGCTGCAATAGCCATATCGGTAGTGATATGCCCGCAGAGGGGATAGAGCCCCACGTCCTTGCCCACCTTCTGCAGCGCGGCATTCCGTTTGAGTTCCTTATTATAGGTCTTCACCCACTCAGGCAACGCCGTGCGGTAATAGGTGCTGGTGATAAACTGTCCGTTGTCGGTATCCAGCCAATAGGCATGTTCGGAACTTCTTCCTGCAGGCAGGATGGCAGCACGGTCCTTATAGGCCACACCCACCACCTTCGACTGGAAGTCGGTATGCAGTCTGAGCTGGTCGCCAATCGTCGTGGCAAGCAGATAATGAGGCGACCTGCAGCCTTTCTTGCGATTGTCCGTTCCCACGGGATCCACAGACTCGTCGCCACAACAGCTCACCGGATCGTCATCGATAAAGAAGTCGTTGCCACAGATGCCGTGCAGCGCAGGCGTCGAACCTGTATAGACACTCGTATGACCGATGGATGTCACCGTCGGCAGGTAGTTGATCAGACAGTTGTCGCAGCTATAACCCTTCTTGATCAGGCGCTTGAAGCCATCCTCACCAAACTGGTCGTAGTATCTGCTAAGATAGTCCCAGCGCATCTGGTCTACCACAATACCCACTACAAGCTTTGGACGCCCACCGAAATCAGTGTGCGCCAAAACCAAATTGCAGACACTCATCAGCGCTGCAATCAGCCATAAAACCTTTTTCATAAAAACTTTATTTCTTGAAGAACGAGGCAATCCAAAGGATGATCACCGCACCGATAATGGCTGTGGCGAGTTGTCCTAAAAGACCACCCCACTCAAGGCCGAGCAATGGTAACAGCCAGCCGCCGAGGGCACCGCCAAGGAGACCCAGCACAATGTTCATGATGATGCCGAAGCCACCACCTTTCATCAACTTGCCAGCGCAGAAGCCAGCCAAACATCCAAGAAGAAGCGAAATAATAATACCCATAATTTTACCGTTTAAAAGGTTTGAATTGGTTTGATGCTGCAAATTTACGCAAAATAATCGGAACCTCCAAGAAATCAAAGAAAAAATTTAATGTCACACAGATCTCTCAGATCTCACAGATTTTTTTCGCTGCTGGCGATTCTTTGCAAATGGTTGATGGCCAAAGGCCATATCTGTTTAGATCTGTGTGACATTATTTAATCTCGATGTCGCGCTTCACGTTATTACGAATCTTCGTCAGATAACCCTTCATACCCTCTGCATCCTTGCTATCAATGATTTCCAAGAGTTCTTTCAGCTCCGTACGGATCTGACTCACCTGGTCGTGGGTATAGGGGTTGAAGAGGATTTCCTGCAACAGATAGTCATCCTCATTCAGCACACCCTTGGCAATCCGCATGTGACGCTTAAAGGTGGTTCCCGGCGCATCCTGATGCTTCATCACAGCCGCAAAGACGAACGTCGAGACAAAAGGAATCGACAATGAATAAGCCACCGTCTTATCGTGCTCCTCAAAGGTGTACTCGTAGATGTTGAGTCCCAGCTTCTGATAGAGGTCCTTGAAGAAGATGCGCCCCATATAGTCGCCCTCGCTGATGATGATGGCATTCTCCTCAGAGAGCTGCTGCAGATTGGCAAACGTAGGTCCGAACATCGGGTGTGTGGAGACAAAGCGCATACCCGTCGACTCATAAAACTCCTTCAAATCCGTCTTCACCGAAGCGATGTCGCTGATGATACACGTCTTTGGCAGATAGGGAATCACCTCCTTGAACACAGGAATGGTATATTTCAGCGTCACAGCGTTGATCATCAGTTCGGGCTTAAACGCCTGAATCTCTTCATACGTCGTAAAGCGCTGACAGTTGTAGGTAAACCGCATGCGTTTGGGATCTCTCTCAAACACCGCTACTTCATGCTCAAAACTCAGCAGGTCGATGAAGAAGCTTCCCATCTTCCCTGCTCCCATTACCAGAATCTTCATTGCATTCAATTTATATGGAAGTCAAAGGGAAGTTAAAAGGAAGTTATCGTGGTCTTCGACCACATGGAAGTTAAAAGGACATTACTTTCGCCCTTGATGAAGAAGCAAAACATTTGTCCCTTTAACTTCCTTTTAACTTCCCTTTGACTTCCTTTCCATTCCCTTATTTATTAATAATCTCAATTTGTTGTCTTACGCTCTCCTCGTGGATATTCTCGAAGACATGGGCCACGAACTCAGGATCCATACCACAGAGCGAACCCTGTGCACCGCGCTTGTTCAGGATCTCGTTATAGCGGTTGGCCTGCAGCACCGTCATATTATGCTCCTTCTTATACTGTCCGATCTCACGGCACACTCGCATACGCTTCGACAGAAGGTCCATCAGCTGGTTGTCGAGCTCGTCGATCTGCTTACGCAACTGAGAGATACCCTCCGTAGTGGTGTTCTCGTCGCGGATGACCAACAGACTCAGGATGTAGTCGAGCACATCGGGTGTCACCTGCTGCTTGGCATCGCTCCAGGCCTTGTCGGGATCGCAGTGGCTCTCCACAATCAGACCGTCGAAACCTAAGTCCATCGCCTGCTGACAGAGCGGCGCCACCAGTTCCCTGCGACCACCGATATGCGAGGGGTCGCTGATGAGCGGCAGCTCAGGAATCCTGCGACGCAACTCGATAGGAATCTGCCACATCGGGGCATTACGGTAGATCTTCTGCTCATAGCTGGAGAAACCGCGATGGATGGCACCCAGACGCTTGACACCTGCCTGATTGATACGCTCGAGGGCACCAATCCAGAGTTCAAGGTCGGGATTCACGGGATTCTTCACAAACACGGGCACATCAACCCCCTTCAAGGCGTCGGCTATCGCCTGCATGGCGAAGGGATTGGCCGAGGTGCGGGCACCAATCCACAGGATATCAATCCCGTATTTCAGACACAGATCCACGTGTTCCGGTGTAGCCACCTCTGTCGCCACCAGCATCTTGGTATCCTTCTTCACCTCAGCGAGCCAGGCGAGGGCGGGTTCACCGTGTCCCTCAAAGCCTCCTGGCTTCGTACGGGGTTTCCACACACCAGCGCGGAAGTTGTGGCAGCCTTTCATCGCCAGCTCACGGGCGGTCGTTATCACTTGTTCCTCTGTCTCTGCAGAGCAAGGGCCTGCAATCACGAAGGGACGTTCATTGTCACTCGGTAAGTTCAGTGGCGCTAAATCTAATTCCATATTATTTTAGTTCTTTGACATAAGAACATAAGTACATATTTTCTTTTGTTCTTCTGTTCTTCTGTCTTAAATTATACTTTCAATTCTTTGAAGGGCTTCTTTGATCTTGTCTTCTTTTGCGCAGAGCGAGATGCGGATGTAGCGCTGGCCGTTGGAGCCGAAGATGAAGCCCGGCGTGATAAAGACACGCGCCTCGTGCAACACCTTCTCCGTGAGATCCTCCACATCAGCATACTTCTCAGGAATCCTGCCCCAGAGAAACATGCCCACCTGATTCTTGTCGTAGGTGCAACCCAGCACATCCATGATCTTCTCAGCCCACTGACGACGACGGGCATACACCTCGATGTTATATTCACGATGCCACGCCTCATCATTCCTATACGCCTCAGCAGCAGCCAGTTGGATACCGCGGAACGTGCCGCTCTCGATGTTCGACTGCACCTTCAGTATCCACGAGATAAACTGCGCATTCGTGGCACAGAGGCCCACACGCCAGCCTGGCATATTGTGGCTCTTCGACATCGAGTTGAACTCAATGCAACAGTCCTTCGCCCCTGGCACCTGCAGAATCGAGAGATGCTCCTCGTTGAGGATGAAGCTGTAGGGGTTGTCGTTCACTACCACGATGCCGTGTGCCTTGGCAAACTTTACCAGTAGCTCGTAAGTCTCCATACGGGCATTGCCACCCGTAGGCATGTTGGGATAGTTCGTCCACATCAGCTTCACCTTCGAGAGGTCCATCTGCTCCAGCTCGTCGAAGTCAGGCTGCCAGCCGTTGTCCGCGCGCAGGTTGTAGTTCACGATGTTCGCACCTAATATCTTCGAAAGCGAAGTATAGGTGGGATAGCCGGGATTCGGCACCAGCACCGCATCGCCGGGATTCACGAAGGCGAGCGTCACATGCAGGATACCCTCCTTCGAGCCGATCAACGGAAGGATCTCCGATTTGGCATCGAGGTCCACGCCATACCATCGCTTATAGAAGCCTGCCATCGCCTCGCGCAGCTCTGGCGTACCCATCGTGGGCTGATAGCCGTGAGCATTGGGCTGATGGGCCACCTCACACAATTTCTCGATGGTCTGCTCCGAGGGAGGCATGTCGGGACTGCCAATGGCGAGGCTGATGATATCCTTGCCTTCGGCATTCATCTGTGCCACTTCCTTTAATTTTCTACTGAAATAGTATTCCTGTACTAAACTGAGTCTGTCTGCTGGTTGTATCATAATCTGAGTATTCTGAGTAATCTGAGTATTCTGAGTATTCCGATAATCAATTCGTCTGCTTGCCGTCTTTATATTCTCCTAAGATCTTCAGGTCCTTCGTCAGGGGGATGATGGCATCGATGCTCTGGCGGTAGCGCGTCAGGTCGTCGTACATCACATCCACGTAGAACAGATACTCCCACTCCCTTCCGATAATCGGCAGTGATTGTATCTTCGTCAGGTTGATCCGATAGAACGAGAGAATCGCCAGCACGTGACTCAGACTTCCCTCCTCGTGAGGCAGCGAGAACACGATGCTCGACTTGTTCGTCTCCGTCAGCGGGCGCAGCAGGTCGGCCTTGTTGGGATTCGACACCACCAGGAATCGGGTGAAGTTGTGCTTGTTGTCCTCGATATGGTCCTCGAGCACCTTCAGTCCGTAGAGCCTTGCAGCCTCCGCATGGCAGATGGCCGCCCAGCCCTTATGCTGTCCCTCGGCAATCATCTTCGCCGATCCGGCTGTATCCTCAGCCTCCACATTCTTCAGCTGCGGGTGCTGGGCCAGAAACTGTCGGCACTGCATCAGGGCCACAGGGTGAGAGTGTACTTCCGTAATCGTGTCCCAGTCATCGTCGGGCAGACAGCAGATACAGTGCGTGATATGCAGTTTGTGCTCACCTACCACCGTTGTGCCCGAGTCGCGCAGCAGCTCGTAGTTGTGCAGCAGCGAACCGGCAATCGTGTTCTCGATGGCCAGCATGCCGATGGCGGTGGGATCCTGCTTAATCTGCTGAAACACCTGCTCGAAGGTTGAGCAGCAGATCAGCTGTATCTGTTCGCCCTCGTAATACAGGTGTGCCGCAATATCGTGGAACGACCCGATCAGTCCTTGAATGGCAATCCTCTTCATTCTTTTATTTCACTTTTTGACTATTTCACTATTTATCAAAAATCCCGCTTTCACTCATGTGAAGCGGGACTTTGTTTTTTTATCTTCTCAGTCATAAGTTGAATTATACGCAACTTCCCGCTTCACAATTGCTTGCAAAGTAAAAATAATAGCCGTAAAAGTATGCATTCAACATTGACATATTTCTCGTTTTTGTTTATTTCGGCTGCAAAATTATTACTTTTTTGTGAAACCAGCAAATATTTTGCCTGAAATTTTTCATTTCCGCTTACTTTTTTATTCTTCAGCCTCTTTTCATTTCTCTCACCTCTTACCTCTCACCACTTACCTCTAACAGTTCCACTGCTTGCGGATTTCATCGCGATCCACCTCATCGATCAGGATCTCCGCCAGCGCCGTAATCACCTCAAAGGGCACCTGCCTGCGCGGATCATCGGTATCCGAAATGATGGAAGGCAGGAAATGCCTCATCTCATTCTTATACACCTCCCTCATCCGATTGCCATTCCTGCCATTGTCCACCGAACAGGAATAGGTCACGTTGGCCAGACGGTCGCAGAGCTTCACAAACGGCGCATAGGGCGTCTCGCGGATGCCCTGGAAATACTTCTCCCCTGCCCGCTCAGCCCGCGTACGGCCCTTGTCGTTGGTCAGGGCATACACAATCTCCGTTGCCATCAGCGCCTGCTCCTCCGTCATCCACTTACGGGCCACACGCATCACGTCGTTGTAACTCAACCGCGCATCCTCGATGCTGTCGTGATAGTAGCTGCCGAAGAACATCGGCAGCACATCCGCCTCGCAGGCACAGACCAGATGACCATAGCAGACGACACCCTCCACCACCATATCCAGGTGGAAGCCGTACGGCAGATCATCACCGTAGATCTCGTTCACACTCTGATGCAGCTCGTGGGCAGCAAGCCTGATCTCCTCTATCGGCTGGGCATATTTCTCCCTATAGCCATCAAATTCTTCCTTTGTCATAAGCGGTTGATCCTATTTCGGTTGCAAAATTAATAAAAAAACTGCGAATTCCACATCATTCATGCGAAAAATTTCGTATCTTTGCAGCCACAAAGCAATAAACAACACAACATAGGAATATGAACAAGACCGTATTAATCACAGGCGCCACGAGCGGCATCGGCCTCGGCTGCGCCCAGAAGTTCGCCGCCAATGGCGACCGGCTCATCCTTAACGGCCGTAACGTTAAGAAGTTGGAAACCATCCGTCAGCAGCTGCAGGCCAACGGCTCCGAAGTGCTCATCCTCGCCTTCGATGTCCGTGACCGCGAGGCTGCCCGCAGAGCCATCGAGCGCCTGCCTGAGGAGTGGCAGCAGATCGACGTGCTCGTCAATAACGCCGGTCTCGCCCTCGGCCTCGAACCCGAATATGAGGGCGACCTCGACGACTGGGAGACGATGATCGACACCAACATCAAGGGTCTGCTCACGATGACGCGCCTCATCGTACCCCGCATGATTGAGCGCAACAGCGGACACATTATTAATATAGGGAGCGTGGCAGGCGATGCCGCCTACGCGGGAGGCAATGTCTACTGCGCCACGAAGGCAGCCGTGAAGGCCCTCTCCGACGGTCTGCGCATCGATGTGGCCGACACCGCCGTCCGCGTCACCAACCTCAAGCCAGGCCTCGTCGAGACCAATTTCAGCAACATCCGCTTCCACGGCGACACCGCCCGTGCTGCCAAACTCTATCAGGGCATCAAGCCTCTTACGGGCGACGACATCGCCGATGTGGCCGTCTATGCCGCCAATGCCCCAGCCCATGTGCAGATAGCCGAAGTGCTCATTTTGGCCACACATCAGGCCAGCGGCAGCGTAATTGTGCGCAAATAAGCGGCTAAATATATAAAAAACATTAATTATAGTGCAACATTTCAAAAAATTTCCTATCTTTGCACCATATATTAACAATCATTTGTAATAGTTACTAATTTTAAAAGACTCCATTCATGAAGAAAATACTGATGATCGCTACCCTGATGCTGGCCACCTTGGGAGCAAATGCCCAGGAGATGTATGCCAAAGCAATGGCCGGTGGCGTATTGTCGAATCTGGTGGGCGATGTGTCCAACAACAAGATGAAGATCGGCGCCGTGGGCGGACTTGAGATAGGCTGCAACATCACCGACATGTTTGCCATTACAGGAGGCGTGCTCTACACCATGCAGGGTTGTAAGAACGATCTGACCGACTCCAACCTCAATCTCAACTACATCAACGTCCCCGTGCTCGCCAATGTCTATGTCGTTCCAGGCCTCGCCATCAAGGCAGGTCCGCAGATTGGCTTCCTGATGAGTGCCAAGATTGGCGACATCAGCCAGATGGACTATCACAAGAAGATCGACTTCTCCGTGCCCGTCGGCCTCTCCTACGAGTTCAGCGATGTGGTGATCGACGCCCGCTACAACATCGGCCTCACCGACATCTACAAGAACAGCGGCGGTGACAAGATTCGCAACGGTGTGATTATGCTGACTATCGGTTACAAAATACCTATGTAATATTAATTTATTTACTAATTTTTAAAACAAACGATTATGAAAAAAGTAATGATGATTGCTGCCATGATGCTCATGAGCATCGGCGCATTTGCACAAGGACAGTTCTCAATTGGTGCCAGCGCAGGCCTTGCCGCTTATGGCGATGAGTACAACCCCTTCGGTGTTGGTGCAAAAGCACAGTATTCGTTCACAGAAAACTTCCGTGGTGAACTGGACTTCAACTACTGGTTCCCAAAGGATAAGGCTGGTGTGATGGACTTCGACTTGAACGTGCAATATCTGATCCCCATCAATGAGAAAATCAACGTTTATCCCCTCGTTGGTGCAAACTTGGCCATGACTCACGGAGATGCCTGGAAGATTCTCTTTGATGAACAGCAGACCTTATTCGGTTTCCAAGGCGGTGTTGGTATCGAGTATTTCCTGACAGATAATGTCAAGGCAAACTTCGATGTGAAGTATCAGTCTAACAAGAAGACCAAGACCTACAACTATATGGGATACTCAATGGACTACGAACTGAAATACGATGGTCCCGTCTTCCAGGTAGGTATCGCATACGTCTTCTAACGTCTGAAACCCCATATTTTTCTAAAATACTGAAATTATGAAGAAATTAATGTTGATTGCTGCCTTGATGCTGATGAGCGTCGGCGCATTTGCTCAGAAGGGTAACATGACCCTCGGTCTTCAAGGTAACTACATGATCGACTCTCCAAACAACTTCGGTATTGGTGCAGGCGTTGGTTATGAGCTCATCGACAACCTTCGTGGTGTTGCCGAGTTCAACTACTTCCTGAAGAAGGATTATGTGAGCTACTGGAATGTTGAGGCAAATGTTCAGTATCTGTTCAAGCTGAGCGGTGGCTTCACCCTCTATCCTCTGGCAGGTCTCGACTTCCTGGGCTGGAGTATTGAGAATGGCGGCAGCGACTCTAAGCTGGGTCTGAACCTTGGTGCCGGTGCTGAATTTGCACTTTCCGAGAAATTGGCTCTGAAGCTTGAATACAACTACAAGACACAGTACGACGGCTGGAGCCTCTTGAAATTTGGCGTTGTAATCCCCTTCTAATCCGAGGCAAACAGTCTGACTATCATAAATAAAGCCCGCAGCATTGCGGGCTTTATTTTTATTGGCAATAGTTGCAAATATTCTATAAAATATCGAAAAATACAAATTCTCCAAGCAACTATTATTAAACCCTCCCCTACTTTGTTCCGTCATACAAGTGAAGTTGGTTTTTCATACGTAATAGTTGTTAGTTAGTTAATTAGTTAGAATGTTATAGCATAGGCTCGCAGTGATGCGGGCCTTTTGCTATTTGAGCCAACGGGCAGCCTCGAGATTGAATGCTAGTTTATACCTCCATCAATTCCAAAACCAGATTTCTTTTTCATGATCTCTATGAGTTTTTTAACGAGAAGGTTAAAATCTTCGGTTAAACTTGGCAATTCACCCTTTTGGTGCAAAGATAAAGAAAATCAAAGAGAAAAGCAAGTTTTTCCGAAAAAAGTTTGGAATTATCAGAAATAGTTCCTATCTTTGCACCGTCAGAACGAAAGTTTTGACTATCCGGGTAGAATCCCGAGAGGAGTAAGCCTTTATCGACCCTGCTCCATTTTAAAAGCCACCTTCGGGTGGTTTTTTATTTCTCAAACATCTTTTTAAATTCTGAATA
>JAFZCU010000014.1 GCA_017556145.1 Prevotella sp.
CGCATGCGTCACTGGTGGTACACGGCTCGAACGGTCATGTGAGCATTCACTTCTGACTTGCAATAATCCATATATGCCCGATGTGCATATCGGGACCGTTAAAGGGAATTCCAGAAATGGAATTCTCTTTTTTTTGTTTATGAATATAATTGACAATATTAATGTCCGCGTGTCAGCGGTTCGCTGGGACGAGGGCCTGCCAGAGCGGGTCTTGGGGGATGGGGGCGTCGACAATAATCGGCGCTTTGGATACGGGATGGATGAACTCCACGCGGCGTGACATCAGGGAGATGCTGCCATCCGGATTGCTTCGTGGGGCTCCGTACTTGAGGTCGCCCTTGATGGGACAGCCCATGGCGGCCAACTGACAGCGTATCTGATGGTGGCGACCTGTCATCAGGTTCACCTCTAGGAGTGTGTAATTGTCTGACTGTCCGATGGTTCTGTACTTCAGAATGGCTTTCTTGGCATTAGGTTTCTCATGGTCGTAGGCATAACTCTTGTTCTGCTTCTCGTTACGTACGAGCCAGTGGGTGAGCGTGTGCCATTCGCCCGTATTCTGGTTCTTGGCTCCTGTCTCTTTCTTTACAATCGCCCAGTAAGTCTTGTGCACTTCTCCGTCGACGAACATCTTGTTGAGGCGCGTGAGGGCCTTGGAGGTACGGGCAAAGATGACCAGTCCGCTGACAGGGCGGTCGAGACGATGCACCACGCCGAGGAATACGGCTCCCGGCTTCTGGTATTTTTCTTTGATATAATCTTTTACAATATCAGAGAGGGGGCGGTCGCCAGTCTTATCGCCCTGGACGATCTCCCCGCTCTGTTTGTTGACAATGATAATATGGTTGTCTTCGTAAATGACCTCCATACTTCAATACTTCAATTTTTCAATTCTTCAATCCTTACATGTTCATGCCACCGTCGACCTGAATCACCTGGCCGCTGACATAGCTTGAGAGGTCGGATGCCAGGAACGTAGCCACGTTGGCGATATCCTCAACCTGTCCACCACGACGCAGGGGGATCTTGTTGATCCATTCCTTGCGGATGTCATCGGGCAGCGCCTGAGTCATGGCTGTGTCGATGAAACCTGGGGCGATGGCGTTGGCACGGATACCCTTCGGACCCATCTCCTGACCAATACTCTTGGCGAGAGCAATCAGACCAGCCTTGGAAGCGGCGTAGTTGGCCTGACCAGCATTTCCGTGAACACCTACGACAGAGGCCATGTTGATGATCGAACCGCCACGCTGACGCATCATCACGGGGATGCAGGCATGGATGAAGTTAAAGGCAGACTTCAGGTTGACGGCGATGACGGCGTCCCACTGCTGCTCTGTCATGCGGAGCATCAGACCGTCTTTCGTGATTCCTGCGTTGTTCACCAGGATATCGATGCTTCCAAACTCTTCCTTTACGGCCTTGACCACCTCTTCTGTCTGTGCGAAATCGGCAGCGTTGGATGCATAGCTCTTGGCTTTCACACCCTTGGCGGCAATTTCCTTCTCCGTCTCCTCGTTAACGGCGAGGTCGGTGAATGCGATGTTCGCGCCTTCTTCGGCAAACTTCAGTGCGATAGCTTTTCCGATACCGCGTGCAGCTCCTGTGATCAGGGCTGTCTTACCTTCTAATAATCCCATAGTAATCTTTAATCTTTAATATTTTAATGTTTAAGTTTAATGGTCTCTATTTCTTCTGGAACTTTCCAAGGGCTCCGTAGACTACCTTGGCTACCTGAGGCTTGGTGTCTTCCTCTTTCATGCCATGCGCGATGCGCCCATATATATAAGGTACCTCGAGGCCCTTGATACAATAGTGGGTGATGTCGGCCACGAGCTCCACATTGTCGATGTCGAACTCACCGTCTTCCTTGCCTTCGGTGTAAACCTTGCGGAAGAGCTCTATCTCGGCATCGTCGAAATGCTTGCGCACCTTCTCGACCATCCAGATGTTACGGAAGAACTCGGCACGCAGGTTACCGTTGCGCACCACTGTCTCACGAATCATGCTCAGATGGGTGTAGATAAGTTCGATGATCTTATCCTGAGGACGGATCTTCCGTGCGGCTACCTCGTCGAGCTTGTCGCTGAGGCGCTCCAGCTCACTCTCGATGACAGCATAGTAGATCTCTTCTTTCGACTTGAAATAGGTATATAATGTACGACGCCCCTTGCCTGATTGCAAGGC
>JAFZCU010000096.1 GCA_017556145.1 Prevotella sp.
CCTGTATTGACGGGGCTTCCGTCATCGAGTGCACGTCTCCACGAGCGTAATCGTGGTGCAAATATAGGAAGTTTTCTCCAAACTTCCAAATATTTCTGCAATTATTTTATGTTTTGGCTATTATTTTGCCCAGAAACAGCCCATTGTCTCAATTCCCAGTCCACATCGAAGTCGTCACCAGCATCATCGACAGTCACATTGCACGGATCAGAGAACCATCCCGTGATCCTCTCGAATAAGGAGCCACCTTCTCATAACAGATTCTGAATTTCTTCTCTCAATTCAATGTTCTTTGGTCGATCCAGACAAACATATGGTGTATGCTCCATCAGGTTTAATATATCCTTCAAGTTCTCTTCTGTTTGTTCTTCTGTCAGCATACGTATTTTTGCCAGATTATAGTTGGCATAGGTCTTCAGACTGAGTAATTGTCCACTATCAAAATCTAATTCATTTTTGTCGTTCTCTAAAACGAGCAACATCATCCGCTGATACATATTCCTGGCCTTCTCAATATCTTTTTCTCGACCCATATAGCCAAAGTGATACGAAACTGCACAATTCCACATCCCAGCGGGATTACCAATCTCTGCAAGCTTTTCGGCATAAAAGAATTGTCTGTCGCTGTCACCTTTAGAGCCATAATATGCCATCAGATTCGTCATACCCGTTGCCAGTCCTGCATTTGCTGCACCTTCAAACCAAAGAACGGCTTCCTCAATTCGATTTGTCATGCCCAAATATACACCAATATTATTATAAGCCTCCATCACGCCTTCCTGTGCAGCATACCTATAGCAGTCCATCAGGAAATCTACAGTATTGGGGAACTTATCATAATTCTCCTGCATCGTATAGATGTCAAAGTCGAGCACACATTTTCTGGCCTCCTGATAGGTAAACAACTCTTGACTGAAGGGTGTCAGTTCCTTTCCCTCAAGCAGAAAATCCTCAATGGGCTTCAGATGAGAGGCATTCAGTGGTCTCTCGTATATATACGACAATAATCGATCCCAAATAAGGTTGCAAAAGAAATGATCTTTGTTGTAAACATCTTCCATAGCTTTCACATTTTAGAATGGCAATTCACTTCCATCATCCACCTTGAATGGATCTTCCACATCCGATGTTGGCGCATCAAACGGCAGATCGCTGATTGGTGGCATTTGAATGGGCTGTATTGATTGTGGAATCTGCAGGCCACGAATTACGTTATAAGCTCTGAAATCATTATACCAACGTCCATTATACTCCCTTGCATCAATATCAAACTGCACAGTAAGGTCTTCACCGTTCTGGATGTTCAACTGTTTAATTCTGTCCTCTCCAAATACAGAGAACATACAACGCCTTGGGTATTGCCCAGGCACCTCAATCACATATCCCTGCATCATCCACGGATTACCCGTCTTCGATGAAGTCCCACTCTTTGCCTCCAATACGGCAATTATTCTTCCTGTTAGTTCCATACTCATTCACGTTAATCTTCTAAACAATAGAGTCCTTGGTTTTCAAGTTCACCACCACATTCAGGACATTTGTCTGCAGGTTTCCAATTATCAGTATGAAACCCCTTACAGTTCGGACAAGAAACTGGCCCCTCCACACTGGTTCCCAAGTCATAGTAGCGACTGAAAACGTTCTTGTAATCGTGACATACGAAATACGTCACGATACTGTCCATCAACATATCTGACCCTTCTGATGGAGCAGCGATTTCCCATCCGCATTTCTTGCATTTGTATAATAGGTATTCTGCCATTTCATACATTTTTGTTGGTGCAAAGATATGAAAACTATCATAAATGTGCAAGTAATTTTTATTTGCAAGCCTTGCAAACAGATTGTCATATTTACAATTTATAACTGATTTAGTAATGTATTTGCTCTTTCAAAAATAAACATCTATATTTGCAGTCGAATTATTAAAACAAGTTGATATGAAGACTGTAGAATATTTAAATGGCTCTTTCTGTAAAGCCGATCGTGTAAATCCAAATGATTTTGGAGTAATTGATAATGATATTTTTATGGTTGAAAATGTAGGGAATCTATTTAAAGGTAAACCTATAGATTTGGTTATAGATGCTCTAAAACAACTGAATTTCTCCTTACCTCATGGGAAAGAGATTCTTTTCAATGTGATAGTTGATAGTTTTGAGGAAAGTCGAGAAACAGGATATTTTACAAAATATGTGGTTTTTCAAGGATTGCTTCGATCTTTCATGTAACCACAAATACTTAGGCTTGTTATAATAGCATTTCTTGCAGTCCGATTGGACTGCAAGAAATTAAAAAACATCTATCTGAGGTATCCCTTCAAAAGTATCCAATTCTTCCAATTCTTTTATTGACTGGGTATATTTTTGAAGCATGATGTTAGCTTCTTGTAAGTCACCTTCATTGACTATTATACGAGTATGGTGTCTATCAAAATCATCAAAGTATTTAGTAAATAATTTGCTACGTATTATTCTCCAGTATACCCAAAAATTAGTGATTCTTTCTAATATTTTCAAACGTTTCTCCATCTTATTTTTTGAAGAGTATGATGGACTACCTATCTTCTCAATATAATCAAACAACAGATATTTAATATGGTTGTCTCTGGAATAACAGTTTATTAATCTTTCCTTTTCTTTTTTTATTTGTTCCTCATCATAATCTCCATTTCCTATGTCTTTTACTCTGCATTTGTATGCGCTAGTATATCCACTATCATCGTAAATAATATTTTCTCCAATTCCTATGTATTTTTTTATATACATATCCAGTTTCTCAGTTGGATAGTTTGTTCGAACTTTTTCTACAACATAACATCTATCATCTTCACCCCTTTTGCTGACAAAATGTTCCTCGATATTAATTGTCAGTCCTTCCAAGGCTGATTCTATAGAGAAATCTTCTAATTCATTCTCAATACTCCTTGCTTTTTTTTCAAGATTATGAGATAATAAAGATAGTTGTTTCTGGTAAGTTTCCTCATTTGATTTATTATATTCAATATACAGATAATACCAGATTAGTATCATTTCTTCATTTCTTGACAACATTTGTCTAAAACCATTATAAAATATAGAAACTGTATAATTTTCTTCTTTTTCAAATACAATTTCAAGTCCTTCCCTTGTCAATGAATTTTTATCATTGTACATAGGTATTTGTCTTATAGGTATAATATCTTCTACTATCTCATCTTTCGTATGAGTTTTTATTACTACTGGCAAATATGAATCATAAATATTACATTCACTATAACCATTGTTCTTACAACAGAATCTATAGTCCTTTGTGTAATAATCATTAAATATTGCAATTTGACTATGGATAGCATAATTTAGTTTTTTAATACTAAAGCCAATTCTAACACCACAATAATTCTCATCGTTTACCTTTGGGTATTTTTCCATATCTATTTCTTGAATTTCATTCATATCCATCACGATTATTTAACACTTTTTGTTTTAGATGTGAGAAATACGAGTATTCCATTTTATGTATTCCCTATCAATATGAACAGCATATTCCTCACCTTTGCTACCAATGGGGATAAAGACATCAATGGAATCGTCGCATTTTTCGACGGCATCCCTGAACGCCTTGCCAATACGTGATATCTTCTCATTAGCAGAGTTATTGGTGGGGTCTGTCAAATCATCGATGCTTTTGTCGAGACTGTAGCGGTTCGAAAGTATACGATACCAGGATAGCAGTTCATCTCGATAGTCGATAAGATGTTTTAGAGGGAAACCCTTAGGATGATTAAGGAACACGAAGTATAGAGCCTTGGGCAGAGCTGGCATTTTTACTTCTGCTATTGGCGTTCCATCGTCGTACTCCGCAAAGATGCGATATTGTTCATCTATCTTTAGCCTCAATTCTTTTGGCTTCAGTTGTGCCTGATAGTTGTTACGCTCTTCCACATCGAGTGGGACTAACCGATTATCCTCAGGTAACCAAGGTTCTGGCTTCTGACCATAGGCACCAACAGGTCTTGGCGACTGATGGTTTTGGCAGAAAGAACTGTCGAGTTCTGGGCTATGGTACTCAAAAGCTATATGTTTGGGTCTTTCTTCATAAGGCAATAGGAGTAAGGCTCTACAAAAGTCGATATTGCTGAGAATATTTGTCGCATCTTTACTCTTCAGAAGATCCATCTGTTTTTCACTCTGCTTCATGGCATGTTCGAACGTATAGAGTGCAGAATGACAACAATTGGCCTCAACAAACATTGTTCCATAGTTGATGAAGGCATAGAAACTATGAAACTCCTTGATAGCGCGACGATAGAAATAAGCTGCCTTCTCGTAGTTGATTTCTGAAAGTGTGCCATACTGATAGGAGATTGCTGCTATGATTATTCCTAATTCGCAACCTTTCTCAGCACCTTTCTCTATCCATTGCCAGCCATCAGACACATGATCTTTCAAACACATCAACTGGCCATAGCCCACCATACACTCAGGACTTCCACCTTCTGCCCCAAGTTTGTATTGGAAGAGCATCTCCTCAACACTACCGACCAAATGGGCAATGAGAGAATAGGCTCCATTCATACTAAACACCGTTGACAAGAATACCAGATCTTCACGGAGAAGTTGCAAAGCCTCTTCATTACCTTCTTGCAGAAACCACTTACTATCGAAATTTCTGAGATGCTCAACAGCACCAGGTATATCCTCATAACATTCGAGACCAATCTGCCCTTCTGGATCGAGTATTTCCTTGTCGATAGGCGTTGTATCGAGAGGATAGAACCACGAAATGAACTCTGGTCCTAACCTATAGAAGGTATATACTGGATTCTGGTCTTTAGCATTCATGGTTGCAAAAATACACATTTTTCGTGAAATTAGCAAGTTGATGAATAGAAAAAGTGTATTTGCAAGCCTTGTAATCAGTTAATTAACCATTGAGGATACTCCTAATTGGTGTATATTCATCTCTGTTCCCGTTCGTGAGCAGCGATAGCCAATATTCGTTCTTCAAGGAAACTATTGAAACTCCTAATGATTGTCTGAGTATCGAAGTGGCTATAGAACCGTTCATAGAACCCAGCCTTGAAGTTGAAGAAGAAAAGCATCAGTTCGCCAGCCTTTAGCCAACGGTATCTGTTTGAAATAGCCATCGCAGTAAATTGTAATTAATTCTTACCGCAGTTGACCCAGGGGACTATCCCCACGACTATCTATGATGCAAAGATAGACAAAAAACAACGATAAAACAAATTTCTCGCGCAAAAATTTGGTAATATAGAAAAAAGTAACTATATTTGCAAACGATAATTAACAATAAGTCAATAATATGAACGACATGAAAGAATTAGCTGTTATTACAACAAAAGATGTGGAGGATAAACTTATTACCCTCCGAAACCAGAAAGTGCTTCTCGACTGCGATGTCGCAGAGTTGTATGGAGTAAAGACAAAAGAGGTAAATCAGGCTGTCAGAAACAATCCTAAAAAATTCCCCTATGGCTATATTTTTGTGCTTGACAAATATGAGAAAGCAGAGGTGGTCAAAAATTTTGACCGCCTTAATAACCTGAAATACAGCACTGTAGAGCCAACTGCATTTACTCAAAGAGGACTTTATATGCTGGCTACAATTATTTCATCAGCAAGAGCAACAGAGACGACACTTGCTATTGTTGACACCTTTGTGACCGTTCGTGAGTTAGCCAGTACAATGGAAAAATTACAGGTCACAGAGGATGGTGGTACTCAGCAGAAGAAACTTCTTCAGCATAGCGGAGAACTGATGGCGGATGTAATTGGTAATAAGAATTGAAAATACCTCGTCATCAGGTATATAACAGAAGAGGGACGGCATTTGTTACCGTCCCTCTTCAATATTGTTTTAGGCTGCTTGTGTGTGTTTCGCCAAGTAATGATCTGTTTTTCGATAGACACCGGTCAGCGGATCCTGTTGGATGTAGCCGCGATTCTCCCACGTCCAGAGCATCTTATAGGGATCATGATCCTGCTTGCCAACCTTCAGACGCACAGCTTCAGCATCGACATTAGTAAACTCCGTAGGTAGCATGTCGAGCATATTCCTCGGGCCCCGACTCTTGCCAACCACCTCATGGGCCATCTGCTTGCGCATCTCCTCGCCAAAGAAGGTCATCTTGCACCACATATCGTAGTGGAACGACCACATGGCAAAGTCCTCAATCTCCTTCGACCACTTGCCCTCAGCCACATAGAGCACCATAGCACGGAGCCAGGCGATGATGATAGCACGATGGCTGGTGTCCTCATAAGCGTCATCATCACTCAGACGAGCCGTATCCACAGCTTCCTCATTCAGACGGTCAATCAGCAATTGGGCCTTCTTCAGGTCATAATTGCCATGAGCGGCATTCAGACGGTCGATATAGGGCTTCAGCTTTGCCATAAACTTCACGTCGTAGAACCCGTGCTTGGGAATCTTGCCGTCATCGGTAGGAATGATGGTGGAGAACGAGATACGGTTGAACGATCCGTCAGCGAGCATCGGCTGATAGAAGTCCTGCCCACGCTTGATGGTGCTCGAAGTGTTCCAATTCCAGCGCAAGCGATAACGGGCGGTTACCGACTTCTCACCCACTCGCTCCTGTCCGAACCAGTCGCAGTCGAAGGCCGTCTGGATGATATTCCTCAGCAACGTCTTCTTCGGGTTAGGATCAACCTGATTGAAGAGTTCCACCTCATTGAGCAGCGAATAGATGAAGTGGCCGTCAGCATCAGCACCTTTGCGATTCAAGGCAGCGATGGTTATGTCGGACAGCAACATCTGGACAACCAGGTCATCAGGACGGTCCGGACGCTGCTTGTTGGAACCAAGTCGGGCGCACTCATCCTTGTAATCCTGCTCACGCTGGCGATTCACCTGGTCGCGCTCCTCGATGTCCTTCATGACGGCCTCACACACGCGACTCACACCAGCCTTACCCGTTGCCGTCTTTGCCATCGTGTGATGCATGAAGGTGGCCTCACGATAGGTATTGTCGGCATAGAGGAAATGTACATCATGCAGATGGGCACCTAAGGCAGGAAACGCTCCCATTGCCACTGAGGGACGCACATTCTCAGGCTCCTTGCTCACCAGCAGTTTGATGAGTCTGGGCAGTTTCTCGGGCATCTGCGGAGGCACGGAACTCAGCGTCAGAGACTTCTGAGTCTTGGAAGCACCTGAAACATTCATGCTCTCTGCATAGATATTACGCAGCGTGAGCGTCATGGGCGCATTCGAATTGGTATACTTCTCATAGAAATCGTTCACCAATCGCTGGCAGTCCTCTTCCTTGACATAGTTGGGCATGCGCTGGACAAGCACATTCAACAGTTCCTGCTGCGACATCAGGCGACAGATACCGATGGAAAGCACAGCCACAAGCGAATTGTGCCAGTTGTGAATGCCCATCACATCGATGCTCTCTGGCTTCAGACCAGCCTCCTTCAGGCAGAGGTCGAAGATGCGGAGATTACGATTCTGCTGCTCAGGCGAGACCGAAGCCTCGTTTTGAGCGACAGCCTTTTCCTCCAAAGGCTTTGCGGGCTGGGGTGTCGCTGCCTCCACCTGGCGATCCTTCAGCAACTCCTCTTCGTCCAGATAGAGAAGGTACGCGCGAGGAACGAGGTACGAACAGCGGGCATAGTCCTTCACGCTGCCATCATAGTCGCTGTCTCCCAGTTGCTCCGACATCCATTTCTGGGCTTCTGCCAGCGTCATGCCCTGAGGCATTTCGAAGATCAGACGCAGGCCCTCGGTAGAAGGCGTCACATAGGCCATCACAATGCCTAACTCACTGATTCGGTCAGCCACCATCGACTGATAGTAGCCACGAGGGTTCTCAATGTGGTCGATGTCGTACATCGAGAGTCCAGAGGGAATGGCTTCGCTGTTCTTGCGTTCACCATTCTTAAAGATGGCATGAGGTGTCAGCACAGGCAGCTGCTTCTTCATTGCCTTCTTGTAGTTCTCAAACTCGGTGCGGCTCATCTTGCCCTGCTTAACTTTAAGCAGTGCCTGAGCAATCAGGTCGCACACATTCTTAACGGCTGCTGAGTCAATTGCTTGGTTCAGCAGGTCCACTGTGCAAGGCACTACCTCGCAGAAGTGGCTCGTAGAAAAACCAATCTTCTCCATCGGCATAACGATTTTGACACTGCAAAGTTAATACAAAAATCAAGGAATTGTTCTAACGGCAATGCGTCAGGAAGTGCGTTTTTGGGGTCAGCCGAACGCAGGACGGAAAAGCGGCCGAACAAGCCGAACGCGGCCGAACGAAATGAGGGCTGAAATTAGAGATTTTGGTCTTTCAATAGCTGTGCGAATACAACAAAGATATCTCGAACCAACTGCTGCATCCTTTCGATTTTTTCACTTTTATTTGTAAGGTATCTCGATTTCCAGTCGCTATGTGCCCAAACTTGCATAGGAGGCATGTGGCCATTGTCTATGGCCCAGTTTTTGTACTCATCCGACAGCATATCCGTATATGGTTTAAATCGGCGATTACCAGGCAAATCCATCCTCACGTCTTTCAGCAAGCCCGGAAAAAGGGCATCGATATCAACGAAGAACGACGCATAGCCAGGTTTTCCATCACCATCTGTCTTGGTCAGATAGCGCCAGGCGATATAGATACAGAACCACTCTTTCTTGCCTGTCAGATCAATCTGTTCGATACACGATCGGAGTTTGTTCTTAAATATCGGAATCCAGCCCACTTTTACTTCCTTGAAGAATTTCAGTTCGGGCAGTTCCGGAGTAACAATGGATGGGGGAAGTTTTTTCTGCTCATCACTCGGGGCAGGCTGCTTCATGCGGAAATGACTGCGGATATCACTGATGGCCTCAGCGATTTCCTTGGCGCAAGCCTCTTCCATCGCTATGCTCTGCAGCATAGAGATGATGGGCAGCGCATCGCGATAGGCAGGCAACTGCTTACAATGGTCTGCGATTTTCGACAGTTCTATCCCTCCCAACAAGGCCATGTTTTTTCTTTCGCGTGAACCTTATATTATAAATGGGGATTGGCATTCAGCTCGGCTATGATTGGCTGAGCCTTGGGCATGTTGCTGTGGAATACGATATCGAACTGATGCTCTGGGAAGGCTCTGTAGTAGCTGCTGCGGGTGTTGCGGATATAGTTGAGCACATCCTGCTCAGACTTAAATCTATTACCGCCAAACTCAAAGAAAGTATCTCCACTTTCTATCCACCAGTCGACTTTTTCAGACTTATCTATCGAGATGCCGATATCAAAACGATCCTCGGGTTCGTCGGTATCTAAGCCGTCAGCATCCTTCTTTACGGGCCATTGAATGGTAACACCGACCTCCTTCAAACGGGCGACGATATACTCCGGACGACCCATTATGGCGTCTCTGCCATGCTGTTTCTGCATGTGGAAGGTCAAAAGATAGAAATCAGCAGTGTGCATCGTTTTTGAGATAAGCTCGCAGTCTTCAAGCTCCTTATCATCATACACAACGCCCGCATATTCATTGTTACCATAATCCACAACCGGGTGGCTCACCGTTTTGATGCGCTCCTCGCCCGTTACATGATCATAGTCCTCGCGAACCTCTATCAGCGTGGCCACATGGCGCACAATCGTACCGTCGATATTCAGCACGGGATATGGCGGCTCCAGTTTCATCAGATGGGTCTGTATCATAATCTTCTTCTGTTTTGATTTCTGCCTGCAAAGGTAAGCATAAAATCCGAGACCGCCAAGCGCCAATTATCACAAATCACAATATCACAGTTTTTTATCCTGCCCCCCACCTCTCTGCTAAAGTCTTTATCAGTGTTAATATATTTAAATTAATATAGAAATATGTTTATGAAAAAAGAAATCCGAGCCCTTACCCCGCGCTGAGAAACTGTGATACTGTGAACTGTGATTTTCCACGTACCAAACCGAAATTAATAGCCTCTTTTCTGTCAACAAGTGCCACTTGTTTCTGAAAAATCGCATACTTACGAAGATTCCTTACATATTTTTCTCTTTTTAAAAAGAGCGTTTTTCACAATGCCGATGAAAAACTTGTTTCGTAGTTATCGCGCAAATTTTTCCTAACTATCCCGCAAAATCTGCCTCCTGACAGTCTATTTAGCTGGGTATCAAAAAATCCGACAAAACACCATTCTTCCGTCCACGATGTAGACGCCACATACCATGTTTTCCGGATTCACCTTGCGGCCTTGCAGGTCGTAGACCTTACATGTTTCATCGGCTGAAAGGCGGACTGATGGTATCGAGCTGGGAATGGTATAGTCGATGCTGGTAAGATGGCTATGAGCCGTCACTCCCGTCTGGAAAGTGATGTTGAATACAAGGTAGGCAGTAGCTGACGATCCGTTATTGTCCTTATAGTGCAAGGCCTCGCGGATGGTGCGTTTCGTTCCGTTGCTGTTGGCATTGGGAAACTGGCCAACGACAACACTCTTCGAGGACTTGGTGAACTCCGCATAGACCACGCAGCCACTTCCGTAAGTGATGGCTGTTCCGCTGGCATTAAACCAATGGCCGAAGTCGCCATTCGTGGTCTTGGCCACTTTCTGCAGCGTGCCGTCAGCCTTGGCAGCATAGTTCATGATGGTGCCGTTTCGTTGTGAACTGCTATAAGGAAGGATCTGCCCAAAGAGGTCATTGCCTTCCATTTGGAATGCTGTACAGAGTGCATTAAGGGCGCTGCCTGAGAAATTGACAGTAGCCCCGTCGTAGCCCGAAGAAGGTGGCAGCACCACATCGTAAGTGAGGGTGACATTGCTGATGTTGCGTCCGTCGATGACTTTCTCAAAGTCGGGTTCTTTGATGTAGGGAATGACGCTGGCGGCAGTGGTATTGATGAGTTCAAACTGATAGGGCCACTGGTCGTCGTTCTTGATATTCTCGTCCCACTTGTGCTGGATATAGCCTGAGAGCGCCGGACTCACGACCAGGAACATGCGTTTTGTGCCTGCAGGCACTTCTGTAGTGATGTCCTCAGTCGCCTCGTCAGTGCCCTTGCAATGAACGATGTCGTCGTTGTAATACTCGCGGGCGTTGTCATCCTTCAGGAATACGTAGCCGACACGGAAGCCACGAGCCGAAGCATTGCTGACATAGTTGTATTTCGTCACACCAGCACGGACCAGCGCATTGGCATTGCCATTGTTGTACTCTCCAGGATCGGAGGCATTGAGATTGCAGCCAGGTGTGAGAGCGGTAAACCTGGTAGTGATGGATGTGCCCGCCTCGGGGACAGAGAGTTCAACGACGTTGAAGCCTGTGCTTTGCGGCACACTGGCATAGGCCACCTGATATTTGCTGTCATCGAGCTGGACGGCACGGTAGTCGAATTTCCCGATGTAATTGTTCCGATAAGGCGCTGCCGCCTCAAAGTCGTAAGTGGCACAATGCAGGGCATAGTCGAAATAGAGCTTGTAAAAATCCTCGGGCGAGAGGCCCTTCAGTTTCATCAGCGACTGGTTGAAGTCCACGGCTCCCGTCATGGGCTGCTTCCAAACCTTCGCCACAGTCGTAATGTCGTTGTAATGCTGGCAAAGGTAATAGAGGAACCAGTAGCTCTGATAGCGCATCCACTCATGGGTGAAGGCGTAGTTCGCATTGTTTCCGAAGAGGGGATAGCTTTCGCTGAACATATACGACGGATAGGTCTGATTGGCCTGCCACTGGGCTGTTTGTTCCCAGATGGTCTGTCCGTTGCCTACTGGCAGATGGAAGCCTGTGCCGATGGTCTGGGAAGAGACGTGGTTGTAGTGAGCCGCCTCTGCATAGCACATATAGTGGAAAGAGTGCCCCACCTCATGGGCCAGCGCGTGTCCGGCAGGTTTTACCGTAGCAGGATTGAGCCACAGAGCGCTGCATTCGAAGTCGTAGCCAGCGCCATAGCAGGTCCATGTAGTGGTATAGTTCATCAGAATAAGGATCTTGTATTTGTCCTTCATGTTACTGCTCGAGAAACCCAACTTGTTGATATTGAGATCGTAGCAGCTTTCAGCCACCCTCAGCACAGCATCCGCGTCGAACGACATCGACGTGCCGTTAAGCGACGGTGCCTTGCCAGGATCGCTGCCGAATCCCTTCTGCCAGAAAATGATACAGTTGTCCGACTCTTTGCTGCGGTTGAACGACCATTGCAGCTCCTTATTGCCGTCTTCGGTGTATTCCTGCGTGGTGGCATTGTATTTCCAGCTATCCGGAATATAGACCGTTTTCTGGGCACAGATGCATTGAACCGTCAGTACGGCAAATGCGATGAGTATGATTCTGTTCTTCATCCTATTAACCATTTGAATGTCTGTTTTTTCTCTCTTACAACTTGTTTTCGCACATTTTATTTGCAAAGGTAGTGATAATCGAAGAAAAATAGGTATCTTTGCACAGAATTTAACAAAATGAAAAGAATACTGACAATTGGAACAGCCCTGCTCATCGAGGCGATGCCAAGCTCACGGTAAAGAGCATTCTGCCCACTGCCACCATCATAATTGCTCAACAAAAATAGGTTTTTGGGGCCGAAGAATCAAAAAATAGCGGAAAGATGACGATTATTCGTTGGAAAAGTGTAAATTTGCATCGAAAATTTATTTGAAAATATGAAGAAGCTTATATTTCTGTTTCTGATGTTGTGTGGCTCCATAGGGTCATACGCAATTGAACTGAATGGGAAGTATCTGTCCCAGAGTGGAGAATTGTTGTTCAGATTCTCGAGTGACAGTTTGTATATTGACATTGCTCAAAGCCAACGCAATATCTCTGCATTCAAGTTGGTCAAAAGCAAGGAAGACAAGAAGTCAACTACCTATAATGCCTACGAGGGTTATGTGGAAAACGACCGTGTGACATACAGGGAAGTGCTTATCCGAATCACTCTGAAAAAGAAGAATGAATACCTGCTTGAGTACTTCGGTAAGGATAAAGACCGTGATTATAATACAAACGAAAGATACACGATTCGGTTAATTGATTGAAACAATCAGGAACCAAATCACTGGTATCAGAAGGGCGGGCAGGAGATTGAGTGTCTTGCAGTCCTTGAGGTTCAGAAGTGAGAGTCCGCTGCCTGTGATGAGCAGTCCACCCACAATGAGCAGTTCAGCCATGAGCGCATCGCTAATGGCGGTGCTGGAGATATGTGCTACAAGCCAGAACATACCCTGCCAGCAGAACAATACGGGGGCTGCCAGGATCATGCCGATGCCATAGGTGGACGCAAACACCATCGACGACACAAAGTCGAGCGTGGCATTGGTGAAAAGGAAGGTGTGGTCGTTTTTCAGGGCAGAGATGACAGGTCCCAGCATCGACAACGGGCCGATGCAATAGAGTAGGATGGCGGTGGCCAGACCGTCGGCAAGGCGGTTCTCGCCGTCGCCACCCTTTTTCAGTTTGTCGATAAGCCGTTTGAATCGTCCGTCAATGTCGAGGGCTGTGCCGACGACGCCTCCAATGGCCAGTGAAATGATAAAGAGCACGGGGTACTGCGACTGCGGGAAATGGCTGATAGTGGCATTCAGACCGATGGCCAGCGATGCCAGTCCGAGTCCAGTATAGAGTACCTCCTTGTATTTCTCCTTCACGCCTCGGTGGAGCATACTACCGATGATGCTCCCCGCGATGATGGTGGCGGTATTGACGATGGTTCCTATCATGCGAGCAGCTGATGACTATCCGACGATGCTCTTGATTTTCTTCTTGAGAGCCTCGCTGGGTTCTGCCTTGCCGTCGTAGGGCAGGAGATACCAAGTGACGGTCCATTTCAACTCCTCGCCAGGCTGGAGGGTGGTGTAGGCTCCCTGGCTCTCCAGTTCGATAAAGGTCTTGCGCATGTTGACATAAACCTGAATCTCCGCCTCTTCTGGTGCTGGCTGCGAAGCATCCAGATCGTCAAACTTTTTAATCATCAGCAGTCCGTTGGCGCAATAAGCCAGCCATCCCCTACCGTCGGCATTGATCTTTCGGTTCTGTTGGGCTTCGTCGGCCAGGAACCAACTCAGACCAAAGGCAGGCTTGAAATCCATCAGTCCTGCAGGGGTGATTGCCTCGATGGGCGCGTCAAAGAAAATGATTCCGTCGTTTGGCACGCGGGTGATTTCCCAAGGAGCCACTTTGCGCGTCTCGTCAGACTCGTTCTTGATGGTATAGGTGACGGCAATCGACTGGTCCTTCTTGTTGGGGGCGAAGGTCTTGGTGACACGGTATTTCAGACGCTCAGACATCTGACTGGTCATGATGAACTTGTCGCCGTTCTCTACTGTGTAGGGCTTGCTGTCGAACTCAGCCACCGGGGGCCAGTTCCATTCTTTCTGCGGACTGGTCCAGAAAGTGCTTCCAAAGGAGTTGGGAAAGCGGGTCTGGCTGATAACCTCGGCATCGCCGTATTTGTACGACAGGATCTTGCCGCCGTTGACGTCGATGGTCATCGTGACCTCGCCGTTTTTGATGATATACTTACCGTCGGCTGACTCTTCTGCGACGGTGGCAGCAGCCATGACCTGTACGCAGGCTGCCATCAGAACTGATGTGATGAACTTTTTCATGAAAATCGATATTTTGAGTTGTTTCTAATAAGACATAGACGTATAAAAATGGGAAAAGTAAAAAGGCCTCACAGACAATTATAGAACATTAACATATACATATTTAAAAAATATTAATCTTGGTATGTGTGCTTGTTTCATTCAATAAAAATTGCTAACTTTGCTCGAAATTTCTAACTTATTTATACTATTTTTATGATGAAATTAAAATGTTTTGCCTTAACTGCAGTGATTGCTTTTGCTACCAACTGCATGGCCCAAGGGGCCTCAGAGAAGTCTACCATCGTGAATGCAGATGGTACGGTGACATTCAAGTATTGGAATGACTATGCTAAAGACGTACAAGTCGATGTTCAGTTTGCAGGTCGCAAACCCATGACGAAGGATGCCGAAGGTGTGTGGACAGCTACGCTCGGACCGGCTGCGCCCGACATGTATCCCTATTGTTTCGTGGTGGATGGCGTGAGCGTCATGGACCCCAGAAACCAGCTCTATTTCCCCAATGAGGGCTTTAAGAACAGTCTGCTGGAGATCAGCGACGGCAAGCGCATCCACGACATCAAGGATGTGCCCCATGGCCGTGTGGAGTATGTGCACTACTATTCGAAGAGCCTGGGCGCTACCAACAATGCCATTGTGATTCTGCCGCCCAGCTACACGCAGATGAACATGTCGTTCAACCAGAACGACCAGAAGAAATATCCGGTGTTCTATCTGATCAGCGGTACGACGGATACCGAGGAGGTGTATTACAAAGTGGGTCGTGTGAACTATATCCTCGACAACCTGATTGCCGACAAGCTCGCCAAGGAGATGATCGTGGTGCTGCCTTACGGCAACCCCTCTAAGCTGAAGCCTACGGCTCCTGCAGGCAATGGTGCCCCGCAGATGCAGTTCGGCGGCGACGTGTTCAGCAAGGACCTGATCAACGACCTGATGCCTTATATCGAGAAGACCTATCGCACGGTGAACAATGCCGACAACCGTGCCATCGGTGGTTTCTCACGTGGCGGCAACCAGGCACTCGCCATCGGTCTGAGCAACCTGGATAAGTTCTCGTATCTCTGCAGCTACAGCTCGTTCACCTCGACGACGATTCCTGAGGTCTATGACAATGCGGCTGCTACCAACAAGAAGATCCATTTGTTCTGGCTCGGTGTGGGTACCGACGATTTCCTCTATGGCAATGCCCGCGACTACATGGAGTTCCTCGATCAGAAGGGTATCACCTCGGTGAAGGAGTTTACGAACGACAAGTTCGGTCATACCTGGATGAACGCCAAGTATTTCCTCGAAAAGACCCTGCCCCTGCTGTTCAACAAGAAGGCTTCGGAAGAGGCTATGAAGAACGGCCAGCCTGCACCAGCCAAAACTGGTCAGGAGCAGCAGTTCACGGGTGCTACGATGGCCCGTCTGTTCCCGCGTCCGGTGGTTTCGCCAGAGTACACTGAAGAGGGTATCATCTTCCGCATGAAGGCTCCAGAGGCCGACAGCGTGAAGTTCAATTGTGACATTCTCGAGGCACCGCTGCCGATGGTAAAGGATTCTACCGGCGTGTGGAGTATCACCATCAGCGAGTTCATGTTTGAGACCTTCAGATACTGCTTCCTCGTAGACAATACGCCTGTGGCTGACCCCAGCAATATGTATCTCTCGCCTGACAAGGGCTTCAAGTGGAGCATTGCCGATAATCCCAATTCACCTTACAACTTCGCTTCGCAGGGTGATATAGAGCATGGCCGCATCGCTTATGATTTGGATCAGGGCGAAGCATGGTACACATCTCCCACACCTGCCGGACAGCAGCAAGGTATGTTTGCCATGCCTGCGATGATCCAGTTGGTTCCCGGTGCAGGCGATACCATGGAGAGCTGGTTCAAGGTGGGTGGCGCTGATGCCATCGTCGACCGTCTGATTGCCGACGGCAAGGCCAAGGCTTGTATCCTCACCACCAGCAGCATGGACTTCATGCAAGGCGGCGGTGGCGGCATGGGCGGCTTCCAGATGCAGATGGATGTGCTGAAGGCTGACGACTATCCCACATGGAGTCAGCGTCGTGCTGCGCTGATCAAGTTGCTCCTTGAAATTGCCAAGCGTCCCGCTCCTCAGTTCGGAGGCTTCGGTGGCGGACAAGGTCGTGGCAATGGTCAGGGTCGTGGCGGTAACAATCGTCGTGGTGGCGGCGGCTTCGGCGGCGGTGGCTTCGGTGGCGGCTTCCCAGGTGGAGGCGGTGGCTTCCCGGGTGGCGGTTTCGGAGGCGGTGGCTTCTAACCTGTCAGTTTGCTTATAATAATTAATAAGGTATAAGAATGAGAAAAATGATTTTGGCGGCAGTGACCGCTATGTTGGCCCTGACCAGTGCGTCGGCCCAGTTCAAGTATGAGTGGCAGAATCCGAATTTGCCCAGAGAACAGCGTGTGGAGAGTCTGCTGAAGATGTTGACTCCCGAGGAGAAGGTGGGACTGATGATGAACAAGTCGATTTCCATCGACCGTCTCGGCATCCCGTCGTATAACTGGTGGAGTGAGGCCTGTCACGGTGTGCGTCAGGGCGGTTATACCGTCTATCCGCAGCCCATCGGTATGGCAGCAGCCTTCAATGCCCAGCTGGTGTATGATGTGTTCTCGCAGGTTTCTGACGAGGCCCGTGCCAACTGGAACCGTACCGACCACAATGATCCGAAGCTGTTCAACGTGCCTCAGGGCGCTACCTATTATCCAGGTAATCCTGAGCTGACCTTTTGGTGCCCGAATGTGAATATCTTCCGTGATCCGCGATGGGGCAGGGGACAGGAGACCTGTGGTGAGGACCCCTATCTGAATGCCGTACTCGGTGTGATGACCGTGAAAGGTATGCAAGGCAACGACGACAAGTACTTCAAGACCCACGCCTGTGCCAAGCACTATGCTGTGCACAGCGGTCCGGAGCCTCTGCGTCACTCGATGAATGTGGAGCCCACGAACCGTGACCTCTGGGAGACCTATCTGCCTGCCTTCAAGGCGCTGGTCCAGAAGGGTAATGTGCGTGAGGTGATGTGTGCTTACCAGCGATTCGAGGGCAAACCCTGTTGTACGAGCGACCGTCTGCTAATCGATATCCTGCGCAACAAGTGGGGTTATGATGCCATCGTGCTCACCGACTGCGATGCCATCAACAATTTCTTCAACCGTGGTCAGCACGAGACACATAAGGATGGACTCTCCGCTTCAGTGGATGCTGTGCTGAATGGCACTGACCTGGAGTGTGGTAAGGTGTTTATGTCGCTTGCTGAGGGGCTGAAGAAGAACCTTATCAAGGAGAGTGACCTCGACGCCCATCTGCGTAAGACTCTCATGGGTCGTTTCGAACTCGGTATGTTCGATCCTGCCAACCTGCTGCCTTGGGCCAACCTCGGTCCTGAGGTCATCAGCAGCGAGAAGAACAACGACCTTGCTACTCAGGCTGCTCGCGAGTCGATGGTGCTGTTGGAGAACAAGGGTAATGTGCTGCCCCTTTCAAAGAGCATCAAGACGTTGGCAGTGCTCGGTCCGAATGCCGATGACATCGAATTGCTGAACGGTAACTACGGCGGCACGCCTACCGACAACCACAAGCACTCGCTGCTGGAGGGCATCAAGGCTGCTGTGCCTGGTGCGAAGATCATCTACAACAAGGCCTGTGAGCTGAACGATGAGTATACCACCGTGCATCATATTCAGGATTTCAATGGCGGCAAGGGGCTTTTCATTGAGTTCTGGAACAACAAGAATCTGGAAGGCGACCCTGTGAAGAGCGACTACTATGACAAGGAACTGAACTTCTCTACCTTTGGTGCCTGGGGCTTTGCCGAAGGTGTCGACAACAACAACCTCTCTGTCCGCGCCAGTGGTAAATACACTGCTACGTTCACTGGTGAGATGAAGTATAACTTCTCATCCGACAACGGCTACGTGCTGAAGGTGAACGGTGAGGTGGTCGAGGAGAACAAGGGCGGCGGTGGACGTCGTGGCTTCGGTGGTGGCTTCGGCTTCGGTCGTCGTGGTCCTGACTACAAGTCGTTTAATGTCGAAAAGGGTAAGGAATACGACATCGTACTCGAGTATCGTCGTGGCGACGGACAGTTCGCCATGCTGCGTGGTGACATCTGCGAGCGTAAGCTGGCCGACTTCACTGACCTCGCCAAGGAGGTAAGCGTGGCCGATGCCATCATCATCATCGGTGGTATCTCTGCCCGTATGGAAGGCGAGGGTGGCGACAAGCAGACCATCGACCTGCCGGTGGTGCAGCAGCTGCTGGTAAAGGCTATGCACAAGACGGGCAAGCCCGTGATTTTCGTCAACTGCTCTGGTTCTGCCATCGCCTTCGGAAAAGTGGAGGGTGAGTATGATGCCCTGCTTCAGGCATGGTATGCTGGTCAGGGTGGCGCCAAGGCCCTTGCTGACGTGCTCTTCGGCGACTACAATCCTGGCGGTAAGCTGCCTGTGACCTTCTATCGTTCTAACGATGACCTGCCCGACTTCATGGACTATTCGATGAAGAACCGTACCTATCGTTACTTCACAGGCGTGCCTCAGTATGCCTTCGGCTACGGCCTGAGCTATACCACTTTCAATGTGGGTAAGGGTAAGATCTCTGGCAAGTCGATGAAGAAGAACGGCAAGGTGACACTGACAGTGCCTGTGACGAATACTGGCAAGCGCGAGGGAACGGAGACCGTACAGGTGTATGTGAAGGCCCTCGACGATGCTGGCGCTCCCATCAAGGCATTGAAGGGATTCCAGAAGTTGCAGTTGAATGCCGGTGAGACCAAGACGGCCAGCATCACCCTCGACGGTGAGGCCTTCGAGTATTACGATGAGAATATTGATGAGTTGTCGACCAAAGCTGGCCGTTATCAGATTCTCTACGGAACCTCGTCGAACGACAAGGATCTGCAGGCATTTGATTTCGTGGTGAAATAAGATGGAGCGGCTATGGAATAGGAACTACTGCAAGGTGATGGTGGCGAACTTCACGCTGTTCTTTGCCTTCTATGTTCTTACGCCATTGCTTCCCCTCTATCTGAGTGAACATTTCGGAGCAACAAAGGACGTGATTGGTCTGGTGCTTTCAGGCTATACCATCACGGCTTTGTTGTTCCGACCTTTTAGTGGGTATGTGGTCGATGCCTTTCCAAGAAAGACGGTGCTGATGGTGGCTTTCGGAGCGTTTGCCATTTTCTTTGCAGGCTATCTGGCGGCTTCCACCTTGTTATTGTTTACCATCGTCAGAACCTTGCATGGCGGACCTTTCGGCGCACTGACCGTAGCAAATTCCACTGTTGCTATTGATGTGCTGCCTTCAAGCCGGCGTACGGAGGGTATCGGCTATTATGGGCTGAGTAATAATCTCGCAATGGCCATCGCACCCTCTGTCGGTATCTTTATCTATCAACTGACCAACAGTTTTGAGTTTATCTTCTGGTTAGCATTGATCGTGGCTTGTTGCGGGTGGCTGGTCGATTCTACGGTGAAGTGTAAAGAGTGTAAAGAGAATAGTGGAAACTGCCACTTTCCTCTTTCATGGGATCGCTTTTTCCTCGTCAGAGGGTGGCTCCTGGGAGTGAATATGGTGGCCTTCGGCTTCAGTTTCGGTGTGCTGAGTAATTATCTCGCTATCTATGGAAAAGAGGTGATGGGCATCACAGGCGGAACGGGCACCTACTTTATGCTTTGTTCCATAGGCCTGATTCTCTCACGTCTGCAGGGTGGAAAAGCCCTGAGAAACGGACGGGTAACGCATAATGCCGGCTCAGGCATGGTCATCTCACTCATCGGCTATACGATCTTCATCGCCCTACCCACCTTAGGTAATCTCTCACCTCTCACCTCTTACCTCTCACCTCTTACAATGGTAGGATATTACGGCTCTGCGCTGCTGATAGGCCTTGGCAACGGTCACATGTGGCCAGCTTTCCAGAACATGACTATCAATGTGGCACATAATAATCAACGTGGCACGGCCAATAGCACCATACTGATTTCCTGGGACATAGGTATGGGCCTTGGCATCCTCGTTGGCGGTGTCGTTGCAGAACTGTTAGGCTATAGCGCGGCTTTCTGGACAGTCGTTCTCGTCAATGCCTCAGGTGTCGCTTGCTTCTTCCTTGCCACGAAAGCTTTCTTCCTCAGGCGTAACTTAAACGAAACAGTCAGATAAAAAAATCCCGCCACAAAGGCGGGATAGTTTATTGCTTCTTGGTGTAATAGTCGAGGGCTGCTCCGATCGCAGTACAATACTGTGAATACTTCGGAATGTGGAAGCGGATATCATATAGCTTTTCGAGGGCAGGGAAGACTTCCTTGCACTGGGGTAGCAGCGATAGATTGCCTATCAGCACAAAGTCGCGGATGTCGCTGCCTAATGAAGCCAGCCAGGCAGCAGAACCGATGCTCTGGAGCACCATCTTGATGATGCCCGCGGCAATATCCTCTTTGGAGGCATCGCTCTGGGCACGGGCAAAGTTAGAAGCGGTTGTATCCATCGGTAATCCTGGCAACGGCTGGGCACTGATATCGCCGATAGTCAGGTCGATATTTCGGATGTTGCCTTGCTTGGCGAGGGCTGCCACCTGTTTGATGTCGCTGGTGTTCAGCATGATACGTGCCAGTCCAGCCAATGTACCGCCTCCTACGCCGATACCGCCGATATGCTTCATTTCATCGCCATCGCATTTCACAAACGAGGTACCTGTACCCATCGACACCACGATGGTGTGATCAAGTTTCGATTCGAAGCGGGCACCTAAGCCATCTGCGATAAACTCCTGCGATTTGCTGGTGGGCAGACCATAGATGGGCTGGTCGATATATGCGGCACCTACGCCAGTCAGCATCACATGTTCCACATCGCTCAGGTTGATGTCGTTGTCGTGCAGATACTTGCCGAAAGCACCATAGAGTGAGGTGATTGGGTCTGCAGCCGTAATACGGATAGGGGCAGATACCTTGTTGTTCTTGATACCTACAATCTTTGTCGTGGAGATGCCCACGTCGATTCCAATAATGATTCCCATATTTTTTGAGGTAAGAGGTGAGACGTAAGAGGTGAGAGATTACTTTTGAGCGTTGAGAGCATCGAACTTGGCGAGCTTGTCAAGATAGTACTGACGCAGGTCGCTCCATTTGTAGTATGGATACTGATCAGTATCTACAGGCATCTTGGCCTCACGCTCATTGAGCAGGGCCTTGACGAGGATATCGCCGCTCTTACCCTTTTTCGGACGGTAGAAGATGAGCTGGATGTTGCAGCCCATGGGGAAGATCTTGTAGTTCTGCCAGTACTGGTCGAGTTCATCGAGGTTCTCTACCTGCACGGCGCAGTTGTCGAGTTCGAGCAGACAGGCCAGCGGCATCACGCATACCTCATGGCCGAATCGGAGCGTGGCCTGTGTCTGGGTGACGGTATCTGCCGTCTCGATGATATTCTTCAGCAGGTTGCGCTGGCTGAAGGGCATGATGCCCTTGGTCTGTGGCGCAGGACCGTAGGCAAGATACCAGCCGATGTTGTTCTGACGCCAAAGGTCGTAGATTTCCTCGTCGGTGAAGATGGAGAAGAGTTCGATGTCGGTATCATGACTTTGCATGTTGGTGGCAATCTCGAATAGGCTGCGCATGAAAGAGCCTGCACGCAAGTTGCTGAACACCCAATGCTGGTCGTTGAAGAGGGCCTGCATCAGCCGTTCAGGATGGGTGTACTTGTCGCGGAAGGTCTCACGACGGAGTTTGCCGTCAGAACCGGTCTCTTTCACCAGACCATCCCAAGGCTGGTTCAGATAATACTGCAACGACTCGCTGACATCATTGTGGAAACGTGCCGTGGGATTGGCGGCGGCAAATTCCTCACATTCGGCAATCATCGAGAGAATGCAGCGGTTGACAACCGTAGAACGTGCATCGATGGGTACGTTCTTGGCTTTGAATATCTCCGGGAAATTCTCCGTCATACGTTTGCCGATGCCATGATGCTGGCGCTCACCAACGGTGGAGAGGTCACCTAACCGCTTGACGGAGGTAGGCTCAAAAGCCTCAATTTTCTTGAGTACTTCATCACCAAATGGTGTCAACTTACCTTGGTCCTTGGCTTCGCGGAGAACGTCTCTGGGGCCGGTATAGCTGTTGTCACTGATGAGCCAACGCGAACCGTGACGGCCATAATGGCTCATATAGTAAGGTTCATAGCCTTTGGGGGCAGGGGTGAGGGGCTTGTCAGGCAACCTGCGGTTATAATCCAGATACTGACTGCCTGACAAATACTTGTTGGCCTTAATCTCTTCCCGTGCTGTCTGGGCATTGACGGCAGTAGTCATGATGACAGCAGCGAGGGTCCATAATATCTTTTTCATATTACCTTTTTAAATTAATGGTGCAAAGATAAGTATTTTTTTGGAGATGGGCAAATATAGAGGTAACTATTTGCGAAAAGACAAAAAGAAAACCCGGCTCCACAAGGGAAAACCGGGCTAATGAAAGGAGGAGTGGTACCTCCAGGAATCGAACCGGGGACACACGGATTTTCAGTCCGATGCTCTACCAACTGAGCTAAGGC
>JAFZCU010000097.1 GCA_017556145.1 Prevotella sp.
CTTATCAGCAAGACCACCGACTTGACAGTGGCGAATATCCAGAAGGGTTGGCTGCCGCAGGTGTCGGCATCGGCACAGGCCACGCTACAGAGTGATGTGACGGCATTCCCCGACCAGATACAGAAGGCGTACCAAACGATGGGTATCGACATGGAGGGGCTTAGGAAAGACCAGTACCGTGTGGGTATCGACGTGCAGCAGACGGTGTATGATGGCGGAGCCATTAGGAGTCAGAAAAAGATTGCCCGGCAACAGGGTGAGGTGCAGAGCGCACAGAACGAGGTGAATCTGTATAATGTTCGCAAGCGTGTGAATGAGATGTACTTCGGACTGCTGCTGATAGACGAGCAGATCAAGTTGAATTCGGATTTGCAGGAACTGCTTAGTGCAAACGAAAAGAAACTGGCTTCTATGGTGAAGAATGGTACGGCCGCAGAGAGCGACTACCAGAGTGTGAAGGCTGAGCGGCTGGACGTGATGCAGCAGGGGACGAGTTTGCAGGCACAAAGGAATGCGCTCGTCAGGATGCTCTCCACTTTCTGCGGAATTGAGGTGAAGCAGGCAGCGAAACCAGTTCTTTCTGAGTCTGTGGCACAGACACAAACGGTTCGTCGCCCAGAACTGAAAACCATCGACGCTCAGCTACGTCTGGCTGATGCACAGGAAAAAGCGCTCGATGCAGCCCTGATGCCAAAGTTAGGCGTGTTTGCCCAAGGCTTCTACGGCTACCCGGGCTATAATATGTTCGAGGATATGATGGGGCATAAGTGGTCGCTCAACGGTATGATTGGTGCACGGCTTACCTGGAATATCGGTGCCCTCTATACCCGCAAGAACGACAAGGCAAAACTGAATGCGCAACGCTCCATGTTCAACGTTCAACGTGAGACATTCCTCTTTAACAACAACCTCGAACAGATTCAGCAGAATGAGGACATTGAACGTTATAGGAAACTGATGGCTGACGATGAGGAAATCATCACCCTGCGCAGTGCTGTGCGCCGTGCGGCAGAGTCGAAGCTCTCACATGGTATTATCGACGTGAACGATCTGGTAAGGGAAATCAATGCCGAGAACGGTGCCCGCGTGCAGCAGACAATACATGAGATAGAGATGCTGAAAGAGATATACAATCAGAAATATACAACGAATAATTAATCCAATATGAAAAAGAATATCATCATTTCAGTTGCAGCCCTGATGACAGTTGCCTGCGGAAACAAAGAAAAGGAGTATGATGCTACAGGTACATTTGAGGCAACGGTGGTGACGGTGGCAGCCGAGCAAGCCGGTACGTTGACGATGTTTGATGTAGATGAGGGCGATGAGTTTGCTCTGGGCAAGGAAGTGGGACTCATCGACACCACCCAGATTTGGTTGAAAATACGGCAGGCAGGAGCCACAAAGGCTGTCTATCGGAGTCAGAAGCCCGATATGGAGAAACAGATAGCAGCCACTCGCCAGCAACTGGTCAAGGCTCGACAGGAACAACAGCGCTACAGGGAGCTGGTCAGCGACGGTGCCGCCCCCAGCAAGATGCTCGACGATGCCACCAGTCAGGTGGCTGTACTGCAGAAACAGCTCGATGCGCAGATTTCTTCGCTGAACACCAATACCGATGCATTGAATAAACAGATGGCAGCAACCGACGTTCAAGTTAGTCAACTGAAGGATCAACTTCAGAAGTGCCATATCACTACGCCTATCAAAGGCACAGTACTGGAGAAGTACGTTGAACGTGGTGAGTTCGTAGCTATAGGCAAGCCCCTCTTCAAAATGGCCGATACTGAGCAAATGTTCATCCGTGCCTATGTCACCTCGGCACAGCTGAAGGACATCAAGGTCGGTCAGAAGGCAAAGGTGTTTGCCGACTATGGCGACGGACAGCGTAAGGAGTATGAAGGCATTGTCAGCTGGATTTCATCCCGTTCAGAATTCACCCCCAAGACCATTCTGACCGACGATGAACGGGCTGATTTGGTCTATGCCCTGAAGTTGTCTATCAGAAACGACGGGTATGTAAAGATTGGCATGTACGGCGAAGTGAAGTTCCAATGATTGAGGTTAATCATATCAGTAAGAGTTACGGAAAGGTACAGGCACTCTGTGATGTGTCGTTCTCCGTCGAGAAGGGTGAGGTCTTTGGATTGATCGGCCCTGACGGAGCCGGCAAGACATCGCTGTTTCGTATTCTCTGTACGCTGCTGTTGGCGGATGAGGGTACGGCTACCGTTGATGGATACGATGTGGTGCGCCAGCTGAAGGACATTCGTCGGCGGGTGGGCTATATGCCTGGACGGTTCTCGCTCTATCAAGACCTGACAGTCAGGGAAAACCTTGAGTTCTTCGCCACACTATTCGGCACGACGGTGGATGAAGGCTATGACAGCATCAAGGCTATCTACCAGCAGATAGAGCGTTTCGACGACCGCAAGGCTGGTGCTCTTTCTGGCGGCATGAAACAGAAGTTGGCGCTGAGTTGTGCGCTGGTACATCAGCCCAGTGTGCTATTCCTTGATGAGCCCACAACGGGTGTTGACCCTGTAAGTCGCAAGGAGTTGTGGGAGATGCTTGGCATGCTGAAAGAACGGGGCATCACTATCGTGGCCTCTACGCCCTATCTCGACGAGGTGCGCTGTTGTGAACGAGTGGCATTTTTGAGCGAAGGTAAGGTGATGGGAATCGACAA
>JAFZCU010000098.1 GCA_017556145.1 Prevotella sp.
AGAAGATAGCACCGATGATCCACGAGGAGATGACGGTGTGACAGAACTTGTCGATGGCGAAAGGCGAGAGGGCCACGTCGGCAAAGGATACCATCTCGTTGCGCATGGTGTCGGGATTGAACTCACAGCCTACGGGATATTGCATCCACGCGTTGGCCACGAGAATCCACCAGGCAGAAATCGTAGCGCCCAGGCCTGTGAGCCAGGTAGAGGCGAGGTGGAAGCCTGGCGACACTTTCTTCCAGCCGAAGAACATGACTGCCACGAAGGTCGACTCCATGAAGAAGGCGACGATGCCCTCGACGGCTAGCGGCGCACCGAAGATGTCGCCAACGAACCAGGAATAGTTCGACCAGTTGGTGCCAAACTCGAATTCAAGGATGATGCCCGTGGCCACACCCATTGCGAAGTTGACGCCGAAGAGCTTCTGCCAGAATTTGGCAGCCGTCTTCCAAAATACATCTTTTGTACGATAGTACTTGGTCTCGACGATGCCCATGATAACCGCCAGTCCGAGGGTCAGGGGCACGAAGAGCCAGTGATAGATTGCCGTGAGGGCGAATTGCGCTCTCGACCAGTCGATGGTTCCGGCATCAATGTTTAGAAAGAGATTGTTGATCATAAATTATTGGTTTTTATTCGGAGTATTCTGAGTATTCGGAGTCTTCTGATTTCAAGGTGAGGCCCGCTCTACGAGCTCGTTGGCAACAAACGACGATTCGTCGCCCTCGGCATGCTGCTTCAGGAAGTCGGGAAAGAAGAAAATCTTCAGAATCACAAAGATGATAAATAGCTTGATAATGATGATGGCCCATAACGTCTTGCCCAGGCGCATGTGCCTGAAACCGTCGACGTAGAGATCGTAGATCCGATAGAGAAAGTTGTCCTTTCGCATAGGCAGTAGTCGTCTTTGATTCTGCAAATATAGGAAAAAAGAACAGAACTTCCAAACAAAATGCAAAATTTCTTGGGTGGTTCTATTCTTTTTTGTATCTTTGCAGCGGAATCTATTGAAGATGACCTGAAAAAAGGATGAGCAGATGGAATCTCATATTGCCGAATGATGTGCAGGAAGTGCCGCAATTGGCCACTTTCGTGGATGAGGTATGTGAGGCCGTTGGAATGGATATGTCGACGACCATGAAGATGAATCTCGCCATTGAGGAGGCTGTTGTCAATGTGATGAACTATGCCTATCCCGCAGGCACCCGAGGTGAGGTGCGTATTGAGGCCAAGTCGCATGAAAGCTATGTGGAGTTCATCATCAGCGACGACGGTACGCCTTTCAATCCGACGGAAGTGAAGGAAGCGGATACCACCCTCTCGGCAGAGGAACGCAATATCGGCGGCTTGGGCATTTTCCTGGTGAAGCATTACATGGATAAAGTTAAATATAAATATGTGAACGGTCAGAACGTCCTGACGCTTCGCAAGAATCTATAAAAAAATCCCCCGCCAATCGGCGAGGGATTATTTTTGGGGAATCGCTTATCTTACTTCAGCAGATTTGCACGAGCCTCGGCAATATTCTCCTTAGCCTCTTCCAACTGAGCCTTCAGCTGGTCGACAGAGATAGCGTTCAGCGGAGACAGTGACTCGATAGCTTTGGCAACGGGCTCGAACTCGGGGTCATAGTTGGCCAGGCGAGATACGGCGTCAGAGAGCAGCACGATACGGAAAGTAACGTTGGCAGCAGAGTCATCGTCGAAAGCGGTGATGAACTTGTCGGTGTTCTGTGTGATGACATAGATCTCCTCCACGAGTGAAGAGGCCACGATCTGCCAGAAGTAGTTGATGCGGCCATTCTCGTTCATGGCGTCATAGAGCTTCTGACCGGTCTCGAAGATGGTAGATGTGTCGTCGAGAACCTTGAATGAAGGATCGTTGATGTCGGCAGCCAGCTTGTTGATGGCAGCATCATAGTCGTCGGTAGGCATCTCATACAGTTTTGCGATGCTCTTGTCAACGCTCAGGGCGCTCAGAATACGATACTTCTCTGCCAGGGTGGTAGCATCCTCGGCTACAGAGGGAGCCAACAGATAGTCGGGCTTAACCTGCTTTTCCTCAGCAGTGAGTTGAACACCACTCTCTCCAGTCTGTACGATGGGAAGATTCTTCAGTCTGCCTACTTCAGCTGCGAGGCTGTCAAGCTCCAACTTGATCTTTGCCTCAACCTGCTCCTGCTCGAAGACCTTCAGAGAATCAGTCTCTTCTGCGGTTTGTGCACTCTTGTTTCCGCCACATGCGCTGAAAACCATTGCTGCAATTGCTACAGCGAAAAATGTAATCTTTTTCATTTTGTTTTTTGTTTTGTTTGTTATTAATAAAATTGTATGATAATCATTGTTCTTTTCTCATATATTTCCCAGGGCAGTCTGTCAGCAGCAGGATAATGGCGATGATACTCATCAGGAGTATGACGCCCAGATTGAACCAGAGGGTCTTGATATGCCAGCTGCCAAAGATCTTCTCACTACTATAAAACGGGGCGCGACCCAATTTGTTGTGTGGCGTGAGATAAATGATGCCGCTGCGGGGCACCAGGTGGTCGTCGACGATGTCGACCATCCGTTGCTGGTCGGCACCTGTCACGAATTCCTCCAGCTTGATGTTGAAATGGTCTTTCTTCAGTTCCAGGAAGTCGTCCTTGCCCTGTGTCTTGACAATGGTAGAGATCATGGCGTCCTTCTTGAGGGTGAAGTCATTGCCCCGTTTGGCCAGTATCTTCTCTGCTTTCTTCATATAGTCGTGTAAGGACTGATAGGATCCGTCGCCAGCATAGGGTTCTATGCCACAGAACTCAGAGAGTACGGGCAGGTTGGTGTTGATGATGCGGAGATAGGCCGGATCAACCTCTTTGCCGTGTTTCTTCTTGTCGTTCATCGTTTCGAGTTGCGATTGCAGCTCGTAAAGGAATCCGATGTTATAGAATTGGTTCTCCTGTCTGGCCTTGTCGAGGGCGAAGAAGGGCTTCTCATAGGCATTGTCCGTGAATGAGGTCACAGCCAGTGCCTCGAAGCTCCAGCGGGAGGGAATCAGGTCGCCAATCAACGGCACATTGCCTGTGGTGCTCTTGGGTGTCAGGTCCGAGAAACTCACCACCAGTCCGCAGAGCAGGATCTGTGGAATCAGCAGGATGGGAATACTGATATAGATGGACACGATCGAGCTGAGGCATTGCGACAGGAGCAGTCCTGTGAGGTTGGCCAGGAAGGCGGTGGCAAAGAGGATGAACCACCAGGTGCCGAAAAGGCCAAGTCCCATGATGGAGTTGCCTATCAGGATGAACAGGAAGGTCTGTATCAGCGACACCCCTGCCATGAATACAATCTTTGACCAGATATAGCTGCCGTAGGAGAGCTGTAGGAACTTTTCGCGCTTCAGCAGGGCACGGTCCTTGATGATCTCCTCAGCACTGCCGCTCATGCCGATGAAGGTGGCCACGATGACGGCCATGAAGAAATAGCTCACCAGATTCTTGTTGTCCATGACGGTATAGCCCTCTGGTGGGGCATAGCGGGTGAGCAAGGCGCAGATGATAGCCAGCACGGGGGCTTCCAGAAGCGCAATGCAGAGGTATTGTATGTTGGTGATCTTCGTCTTGAAGTTCCGACACAGGAAGATGATGAACTGGGTGAGCTTGTCTGGCTTCTTCAGGTCGGAAGCAGGCACTTTGCTGACATGAGGTTTTGAGAACTTTGGCTGATGCTTCAGGTAGAGCTCATGCCACTCCTGGGGCGTCATCTTCCGGGCATCGGAGGTCTCACCCGTATTGTTGATGGCCTTCTCGTCGATGATGTTCAGCACAATCTCCGGATTGACATTGCCGCAGGTGGGACAGGCACTTGTCTCTGCATCGGCATAGTTGGCTGCGCCCTTGAAATAGGTGATGGCATCAATGGGGTTGCCGTCGAACACAGGATAGCCACCCTTGTCGAGCAGCCACAGACGGTCGAAAAGCTTGTAGACATCGCTGGAGGGCTGATGGATATTCACAACCACCAGCTTGCCTTTGTAGGTCTGCTCCTTCAACAGGTTGATGACCTTCTCCGTATCTGCCGACGACAGACCGGATGTGGGTTCATCGAGGAACAGGACCGCCGGTTCGCGGATCAGTTCCAAAGCGATGTTGAGGCGTTTGCGCTGGCCGCCTGAGATGAACTTGTTGATGGGCGAGCCCACCTTCAGGTCCTTGGAACTGTCGAGCCCGAGGTCCTTGAGTATCTTCATGACTCGACGGTCGATCTCTTCCTCTGACAGACTGGCGAAGCAGAGTTTGGCGGTGTAATACAGATTCTGATAGACCGTCAGCTCTTCTATCAGCAGGTCGTCCTGAGGCACGAAGCCTATCAGGTCCTTGGCCTGCTGCTCAGAGATGTCGTGGCCGTTGATGGTGATATGCCCCTCCTGGGGAATCAGACTGCCGTTGAGAATGGAGAGCAGGGTGGTCTTGCCGGTGCCTGAGCCGCCCATGATGGCCAGCAGTTCACCGCTGTGAAGCGTGAAGTTCAGGTTGTGCATACCATTGTCGCTGTTGGGGAAGCGGAAATTGATGTTCCTTCCGCTGAACTCCACCTTATGACTGTTTTTCTCGCCCTTGCCGTTCTTCTTGTTGTATTCGGCCAGAATGGAGGAGTAGTAGACGGGACGGCCATTCTTTCCCTTCAGCACGCTGCTCTGCAGCCACACCTGATAGGCACCGGGGAGAACAGGCACATCGTTGAGCAGTACCTTGTCGTCACCGTTATAGGTGAAGATGAGCGTGCCTGTCGTGGGCATCAGCAGCGTCTTCAACTGGCCATCGAAACCTTCGGGCTGGAGCAGCATCACATGGTTGGAAGCCTTGTTGCTGACAAAATCGATGAAGTCGTTGAACTGTTGTTCCGGCACGTTGAATTTCTCGGCCATGATCCTGAACATGGAGTGGATGTTGTTGTCTTTGACACCACAGAACTCCATGATACGCAGCAGGAGCATTGACTCCTCAGTGGTGCGGATCTTGCCATGCAGATTGTCACAGATGGAAGCCACGATGGTCTTGGTATCCAGGTCGTCACTCATCTCGTAGACCCCCCGCATGTCGAGGTAAAGGCCGAGATAGGTGTTGATCTTTCGGATGCCGAAATGATGACGAAGATAATCCTCGAGCAGATTCCTTGCCCGAGTCTCATCGACCTTTTCCTCCTTGCCAAACAATGCGAATAGGCTAAGGAAACTGGAAAGTATGATGTCCGTCATCTTTGTTTAAATTGGTTGCAAAGATACTAAATAAATCGAAAGTTGTTCTTAAATGTTAGTTAAAAAACAATAATTGTTTTTGAACAATGGGCTTACATGCCGTATTTTTTCTATCTTTGCAGCAAATATTGAAGAAAACGATTGTGAAAATATGATGAAAACTACCATTCTTGAGCAAGACGGCAACTTAGTTGCCGTGTTGGAGGGACGTCTCGACACAGCAGCAGCTGCTGTGACCGAAAAAGAGTTGCAGCCACTCTACAATTGTGATGGCAAAGACATTGTTTTCGATTGCGCGAAGTTGGATTTTATCTCTTCGAGTGGTTTGCGCCTGTTCCTGGGTGTCCTGAAAGCTGCCAAGCCAAAGGGAAGCAAGGTTTGTATCACAGGTATGAACAATGAGTTGAAGGACGTGTTTACGATAACTGGATTCACGAGTCTTTTTGAGTTTAAGTAAGTTCACTCCATTAATACCCCTTTCGTTTTGTCTTGGTGGCGATTGTCGACATCCGGACAAGTTGTGTATGATAATAAGCATATAGCATGAAGAAGATATTATTGATACTACTGATTCTGGTGATTCTGGCCCTGATGGGCGGTTTGGCCTATCTCTTCAAGAATCTTGAGGAGCAGAAGCAGGTGAACCGTGATATGCAGGAACTGGCAGAACTCGACAAGCAGGAGATGGAGAATGAATATGAACGCTTCGCCCTGCAATACAGCGAGATGAAGACTCAGATCAACAACGACTCCATCGTGGAGCAGTTGACGCAGGAGCAGATGAAGACTCAGAAACTTCTTGAAGAATTGAAGAAGGTGAAGGCCGACGATGCCCGTGAGATTACCCGTCTGAAGAAAGAGCTTGCTACAGTGCGTGAAGTGCTCCGCAGTTATATCATCCAGGTGGATTCGCTGAACCGTCTCAATGAGAGTCTGAAGCAGGAGAATAGCCGTGTGAATGCGGTTCTTGAGGAGCGCAACTCCCAGATTGCAGGTCTGAGCAGCGAGAAGGCTTCGCTCTCGGAGAAAGTGGCGATTGCAGCCCAGCTCGATGCGACGAATATCAGTCTCTCACTTCTGAATAAGCGTGACAAACCGACCAAGAAGCTGAAGGACACCAAGAAGATGCAGGTGAATTTCACCATCACGAAGAATGTGACGGCCTCGAATGGCAATCGCACCGTCTATGTGCGCATCCAGAATCCTGGCGGCAACACCCTCAGCGGCGGTGGCTCGTTTGCCTACGAGAACCGCAACCTGGAGTATTCCATGAAGAAGACCATCGAGTACACGGGCGAGGAGGTAAGCGTGGCTACCTTCTGGAACGTGTCGCAGATGCTCGAAGGCGGTCAGTATCGTGTGTCGATCTTCGCCGACGGTAACATGATCGGATCAAGAACGTTTAATTTCGAATAGCATATATGAACAAATTTGTAGGATTTGTCTTGCTTGTTGGAGCGGCGATGCCCGTCAGCGCGCAGCGGCTGTTGACACTCGACAGTTGTCGTGCGATGGCCTTGCGCAACAACAAGCAGATGGGCATCTCGAAGGTGAAGCAGGAGGTGGCGATGAATGTCAGGAAGTCGGCACGCACCAAATACCTGCCTCACGTGAGTGCGCTCGGTACCTATCAGTTCACAAGCAAGCAGCTGGAACTCCTCAGCGATGACCAGAAGTCGACCTTGAACAATCTGGGTACCTCGACAGTAGCCGATCTTCAGTCTGAGCTTAACCCCATCGCCAGTTCGGAACCCATGCAGCATATTAAAGCCG
>JAFZCU010000099.1 GCA_017556145.1 Prevotella sp.
ATCCTGAGGAATCTCCCAAATACGGAAGAAACCTAAGACATGATCAATACGGAAAGCATCGAAATACTGTTCCATCCACTTCATACGCAGTTGGAACCACTCAGGAAGCGACACCTGATGACGTTTCTTACGACTATCCTGCTCCTCCTGCCAATTATAGGTTGGGAAGCCCCAGTTCTGACCATTATGGGAAAAGGTATCAGGAGGTGCTCCCGTTGAGCTGTCCATATTGAAAAGTTCTGGATGAGATTCTGTCTCCACACTATGCCGGTTAACGCCAATCGGAACATCCCCCTTCAGGATTATCCCCTTGGAACGAGCATAGTCGGCAGCTTCCAACAACTGGACATGTAACTGATATTGGATATAATAAATGAGTTCTGCCTCTGACTGTTCAGCAATCCAGTTCGCATAGGGGACAAGCCACGACTCGTTTTTCTGATACCAGATTTTAAATGCCTTGGAATCAAGAGTCTGACGGCCACGTTCTTCAAAAAGATCATGAATATATGCCGACTTAACGCGATCCACCAATTCATAATCGCTATAAGGCAGGGCATTCAGCTCCCGACGGCGTCGCAGGAACTTGGTCATCTGCGTCTTGGAGCGCAACGTGCCCGCAGCCTCCAAATCGACATAGTGTGGATGCAGGGCAAACATGCTGACGATATTATACGGATAGGAGTCGTGCCAACGACCATCCGTCGTGGTATCATTGACAGGCAACAGCTGTATGAACTTCATACCCGTAGCCACAGCCCAGTCAACAAAACGGCGCAAATCGCCAAAATCGCCCACACCATAGGAGTGCTCACTACGTAGCGAGAACACGGGAACAGCCACACCTGCGGCACGCCACGTCTCTTCCGCCAGGCGGAGATGTCCGCCATAGAGCACCAGCACTTGACCATCGGGAATCTCGTTCGTACTCCCTTCAGCAGAACTGACGGGCACCGAACGGTTGTCGCCCTCCTCCCAAGCCACCAATTCATGGCTATTGGCATCCACCACTACATATTTATATTCTACGGGCATGAGCCATCCCTGGGCATTGACCGTCAGCATCCATTCGCCATCGCCCGCATACTCCATAGGCAGGTAACGGCTGGTGTTCCACGAGCCAATGGCTGGATGAGAGCCACTGACTGCCATCAGCTGTCCCTTCTTCAGCTGCGGAGCCGACACGCGGAAAAGGATGGTGCGACGGAACAGGGGGAGGCGGAGGGGATTAACACGAGAACTGAGAGGTGAGAACTGAGAGGTAAGGTACGCAGCAGAATAGAGGTGCATGGGCAACGGACGGTCGCGCCACTCGTCAGGAAACACGTAATCCTTCGTGGCATCGAAATAATAGATGCGAGGCACCATGTCCCACTCCTTGCGAAGCACCTGTCCGTCAACATCTTCCACCTGATAGCAGTACTGGATATGCGATAGCGGATGCTGACGACCGACCAGCGCCGATGTTTCCAGCGTCCACAGTTCACCATCCTCCGTCAGCATCAGCAGATTCTGATGGCGCACAGTACCGTCCTGACTATGGAAATCGATGCTGACATGCAGGCTTTCGCCCCATGCCGTATGATAATTTATCGAGAATTTCAACTTCATAGTATGCTAACTTTTCGGCAAAAATACAAAAATATTATGAATTATGTCACAGCAGAAGCAAATTTTTCACTTTTCACTTTTCACTTTTCAATTTTTTCGGTATCTTTGCAACATGAAGCTGAAACCAATTATACTAACCGCTTGTCTGTTATTGCTTTCAATGACCATGATGGCCCAGGTGTGGCAGTATGTCGACCCTCGTATCGGAAGCGAGGGAGTGGGACGTACGTTTCCAGGACCGTCTATGCCATTCGGTATGTGTAAGCCAGGTCCGGATTGTACGGTGAAGCCGAATGCTGGCTGGGCACCAATGCCAGAGGTGGTGACGGGTTTCTCGCAGACGCATGTCAGTGGAACAGGCGGTGGACAGAAATATGGTAATATCCTGATACAGCCATTCATCAGGGATGAGAGAAAAGACTATTCCCAGAAAAGAATCAGCGAGGATTATTCGCTTGGTTATTATACGACGACATTCGAAAATGGGATTCAGACAGAGATTACAACCTCAGAGCGCTGTGCTTTCTATCGCATCCATTATCCTTTGAATGGTTCACTCTTAATCGACGCCACGCATTATTTAGGCAAGAATCCCATTCCCGACCAGCGTGAACAGCAGCAGTTCGTTGGTGCTGAGATAGAGGTCGTAAATAATCACGAAGTGCGAGGTTTTTCACGTGTTCGTGGGGGCTGGAATAACGGCGATGCCTATACGGTGTATTTCTGTCTGATAGCAGATAAGGCTTTTAAACAAAAGAGCAAGGATATCATAGCATTCTCTGATACCTTATTAAATATAAAAATAGGAATATCCTATGTCAGCACACAGCAGGCGAAGCGGAATATACCTGAGTGTGACTTCGATACCCAACTGAATAAGGTTCGTGAAAGTTGGGAGCAATTACTGAGTCATGTGCAGATCAAGGGCAGCGACAAGGATAAACGCATGTTCTATACGGCCCTTTACCATACGATGCTGATGCCTGTGGATAAAAGCGGGGAGAATCCCAAATGGACAGAGATACCTTATTACGATGACTATTATGCCATCTGGGATACCTATCGCTCTTCATCGCCTCTCATTACTCTCATCGATCCCAAACGCGAGGTGGATATCGTCAATTCCCTGCTGAATATATACAAGCGAGAGGGCTATATGCCCGATGCCCGTAGTGGTGATTGTAATGGCAGAACCCAGGGTGGTTCGAATGCGGAGGTGGTCATCGCCGATGCCTTTGTGAAAGGACTGGAAGGCATTGATTATGACTATGCCCTCGAAGCTATGCTGAAAGATGCGGAGGTGGATCCTGGGGCTGATCACGAGAAACATGGGCGAGGCGGACTAAAGGAATATACGACTTTGGGCTATATCCCTTATGGCATCGATCGTGCCGGCACCCGAACCATTGAATATGCCTACGATGACTATTGCATTGCTGAGGTGGCAAAAGGCTTAGGAAGAACAGATATTTTCAATCACTATCTGAAACAGTCTGCTAACTGGAAAAACCTTTGGCGCTCCGACTACGAATGGGATGATGTGAAGGGTTATATCATGCCTCGCGATGCTGAAGGCCGCTGGCTCGATTCTGTACCTTGGGGCAAATCAAAGGTCTTTCATCCCACGATTCCCTATACGCCCATTACAAAAGTAGCGCCTTGGTATCTGCCTTGGTGGAGCACATTCTTTTATGAGGCTCTTTCGGCAGAATACTCACTGAGTATCCCTCATGATGTGCTAGGACTGATAGAGGCTTGTGGCGGAGCAGAGGCTTTCCGTAAACGGCTTGACTTGTTTTTTGAGCGCAAACGCTACAATGTAGGCAATGAACCCTCGTTCCTTACGCCTTGTCTTTACCATTGGATAGGTCGTCCGGACCTGACTTCCGACCGTGTGCGCCAAATCATCAGCGACAATTATACCGACCAGCCTGATGGCCTACCTGGCAATGACGATAGCGGAGCAATGTCATCGTGGCTCGCCTTCCACATGTTTGGTCTCTATCCCAATGCTGGCCAGAGTTACTATCTGCTGCATGCACCGTTGGTTCCAGAGTGGACACTCCAACTCTCGAACGGTAAGACCCTTCATGGCATCATCAGAGGCGAGGGTACCCATTTTGACAAAGTAACGCTCAATGGCAAAGTGCTCAATGAGGCCCGTTTGGAGCATGTCGACCTGATACAGGGAGGTGAACTTGTCTTCTATATGTCGAAAAAGACGAAAGAAGCACAAAAAAAATTCCCAGCCTGGGAACAATTGGTTCCCAAGGTGGGAACAATATATTCCCAGGGTGGGAACAAAAAAGCAGAGATAGCCTTCACGCTGAACCGCCAACATCGCACATGGCCTTTAGCTTATGGTTGGCAAGGCGACACCTTATTGCTGACATGCAAGGAAGCAACCTATAAGATTCCCCGTTCCATCGTAGAGAATGGTAGGAATTTCTGCTGGGACATTCCTGCTGATGGTGCCGTCTACGAGACAAAAGGTACGTTCGCCATCATCTCACGTCAGGCTTTCAGGGATCTGAAGCAAAAGGGATACTTCGTCTATGATGGCATCACTTGGCGGAAGATTGATGAAAGGCTACGGGTAGGCGTGTCAGCGGGAATGTCGGATGTCACCATTCACGTTTGTGCCGATGTCGACAGAACAGAGATGTGGGTAAAAGATGACGAAGAGATGCCCTTAGTGCTTGAAATGCGGAATAATCCTTTGGGAATTGACTGGCTGATGGATGAAAGTCCTTCATTTTGAAAGTTTTCCCAAAAAAATTTGGCAGTTTGAGTAAAAAGTGGTATTTTTGCATTCGGGTGTGAAATAACCTGTTGTATGATGAGACGACTATTATCAATCTTATGCCTTCTGATAGGATGCTTTACGCTTTATGCAGGTCCGACAGAAGGGCTACGGGTAGGCGAGCGTAGCTCGGGCATGAACGAGGATGCCGCAAAGACAGCCCTTGCAAGGATTGATGTGCAGATTTCCCAACAACAACTGAGGGGTGATGTGGAAAGAGAGGGTAATGCCCGATGGCAGAAGATGCTCATCCTGAAGAATTACTCACTGACAAAGCAACAGGTCGAAGAGGCTGAATTACAGATGGAGTGGTTCCGCCGAAACAACCAGTGGGATTATTATTACCGCACCTGGCAACTCAAGACCAACGCCTTAAGTGCATCGGGTAAGTTGCAACAGTCTTTGCAGGAGACACAACGAATGCTTGATGATGCCAAGGAACGCAACAATAAATTAGGGCGTGCGATGGCATACAAGCAGATTGGTGTCATCTACTTGAACATGAAGCAGACGGAGCCTGCCGTTGAAGCCCTGAAGCGCTATGCAGAACTGATGAAGGACGAGGAGAGTGACTTCAGTTCGCTGAGTAGCATCTACTACCGTATGGCAAAGGCCTATGATTATGACAAGGCTTACGACCGGGAGTTACAGTTGACAAACGAATGGCTCGAATTTCTTAACACAAAGGTAGGCAAGTTAAAAGCGGCTGAGGTTCGGGAATGCTGGCATGCCTGCTATCTGGCACGTGCAGCTGCCTTTATCGGACAGAATAAACTCGATGAAGCCAAATTGGCGCTTGATACGGCTGCACACCATGCCCATTTGATTAATACGTCACTCAGTTTGCACCATTATTATAAGATGCAGGCCCGTTATTATCTGGCAAAGGGTGATGCTGTCAAGGCACTGCTCTATACCGACAGCGTCAGACTGACAACAAACGAGAGGGATGACCATATAGAGGAAGTGCGGGCGCAGGCATTGATCATGCTGGGACAGGGTGCAGAGGCGGCACAGATCTATCAGAGACTGTATCATGACAAGGACTCGGTATTTGGTCGTGATGCCCGTCAGCATCTCGATGAGTTGAACACATTGTTCCAAGTCGATGAGCTCAAAACAGAACAGCAACGTACCCGATTCTTATACATTCTGATTACCGCCTCTTCCATCGTGCTGGCACTCTTGCTGTTGATTCTCTATGGTTGGCGTAGTGCCATCCGACAGAAAAAGGTTAATGAGGAGTTGCGTATTGCCAATGAGCGGGCAAAAGTGTCATCGAAGATGAAGAGTGAGTTCATCCGCAACATCACCCACGAGATACGTACGCCATTGAATATCGTCTCGGGTTTCACGCAGATATTGACCAAGCCGGATGCAGACCTGCCGGATGACGAGAAGAGAGACCTGCAGGAACGGGTTTCAGAGAACACGGATCGTATTACCAACCTGGTAGACCGTATGCTCGAACTGAGCGATGCCAGCAGCGAGACCTCCATAGAGCGCAATGACCAGACGAATGTTGTGGACATCGTGTCACAAGCCATTGATCATTCCAAGATAGCCTTTCACACCCGCCCTGGCCGCTCTACCGTTGATCGCCTGCAGTCGCCAAGGTTCAAGAGTCCTGATTCGACCATCGTGTTCGAAGTGAACCAAATCCAGATGATTCAATTGCGTACCAATAAGATATATGCTGTCCGCGCCCTTTCACAACTTCTGGAAAATGCCGTGAAGTTCACCCGTGAAGGAAGTATCACCCTGAGCATGACGTATACCGACAGCAAAGTCCGTTTTACAGTTGAAGATACGGGCATCGGTATTCCTGCTGACCAGACAGAGCATATTTTTGAAGAGTTCATACAACTCGATGAGTTTTCCGATGGTACAGGCATCGGACTGACCATTGCCCGTTCCATTGCCCAGCGTATGGGTGGTGACCTGTGGCTTGATACCGATTATAAAGAAGGTTCGCGCTTTATCCTCGAACTGTTAAGAACGTAGAGATAATAGGTAAAAGGGTAAAAAGTAACGGATATGAGAAAACTATGTCTACATGAGAATCTGAGGTGGGTAATGGTTATACCTCTCTTCTTTTTTATCTTCTTACCTTTGTCTGCCCAGTACGAGAAATTGGGGGGCGTATACTATGCCTATCCCGCAACTGAGACACAGTTGTTGGATGCCCCCGAAGGCTATGAGCCGTTCTATATCTCGCACTATGGTCGACACGGTTCTCGATGGCTGCCTAATGACAAAAGGTATACCTGGGTCAATAAGCAACTTGCTGATAAGGATCGCTTGACGAAGCTAGGCAAGAGTGTTCGCAAGCGGATGGAGAAGGTCTGGAAGAATGCAAAAGGCAATGGTGGATTGCTGACTCCGCTTGGTGGGCGCCAGCATCGTCAGATAGCCCGAAGAATGTATCAGAACTTCCCTCAGCTCTTTACGGCTGAGGCTTATCTGACGGCTCATTCGAGTACCGTCAATCGCTGCAAGGCCAGTATGGAGAATTTTGTGACAGAACTGAAAACACAGAATCCATCCATTCAGTTTGACCCCATCACCCGCGAAGAGGATATGGCTTGGATTGCCTATAAGTCGAAGGAACAGAGCTATCTTGAGCACTCACGTGACTGGCCGTTGCCGATACCAACTGATCGGTTCATCAACGCATTGTTTACTGATGCCAGTCATTTGTCAAAGGCTAACAGGGAAAAGTTGCTATCTGAACTTCATACGATTGCATCGGATATGCAAGACGTAGAACTTAACGTCTCGCTCTATGATATCTTCACGGAAGAGGAACTGCAGGCCGTTTACGATCTGAACAACCGCCGGATGACACTCCATAATGGCGATGAAATCGGGAATAATGGCATTGCTGCCCGTTGTGCCACATCGCTCTGGCATCGTATTCAGGCCGATGCCGATGCTGCCATTGCCAGAGGGGGTGTAGGTGCGGATCTCCGCTTCGGACACGATACAAACCTCTACCGCCTGATGACATTGATGGGCTTTGATACGAAGGGTAGGCCGATGGATGACCTTTTACCGATGGCGGCGAATCTTCAGATGATTTTTTATAAGAATGCACAGGGTAGGGTGCTTGTGCAATTATTGCATAACGAACGGCTTGCCCGCTTGAATCCCGAATATGTTCCCGTAGTTCAGGGCTTCTATGATTGGGAGGACATGAAGCAGCATGTGGCCGACCGCTTGCATTATCTTGAGCATCTGCGTCAGCTTTGTGACTTGAATACGATGGTGGGAACGGCTCCTGCAAACACCAAGACGGCAGGACTTTTTGGCAAAGGCTCTGAAGAACATGGACAGACGCTGCCGGCTGTTTTGGCTCCTAATGGTCAGAACTTCTGGACACCGCAGACCCGCAATACAGAAAAGAAGTGCCAGGCTCCATTCTATTATACCGACTCACTTTTTCAGGGCATCCGCAACAGCCATTGGATTGTGGGGGGATGTACGCAGGATTATGGCTCGTTCACCTTGGCGGCTCTTGGCGGCAAATTGCGCTTGAAACCAGAAGAACGGGCGACGCCTTTTATTCACACAGATGAAATATCTCATCCCCACTATTATGCCGTCCATCTGTATAAGGAACATCTGAAGTTGGAGATGACAGGCAGCAGTCATGCGGCCATTTTCCGTATCACACCTGAGCAGGATGGACCTGTTCACATTGTACTCAATCACAATAGTGATGCGGGTGAAGGTTATCTGGAGATAGATGCACAGAACAAGACCATCTACGGCTATAATCCCGTGCATCGCATCTATCAGGGTTGGGGCGAGCCAGCAGGCTTCAGCGGACATTTCATGTTGCGGGCATACGATGTAACCGGCTCGCCGCTTGCTACCAAAGGGACGCAGGAAATCGTGGATTCTGGTTGTGATAGTCTCTGTGCATGGTTCACTTTCAATGGCAAGGCCAATGAGCCGATTATCCTGAAAGCAGCCACATCGTTCACTTCTATGATTAATTGTGTGGATAATTTTGCAGTAGAGGCAGAGCCGCATGATTTTGACAGTATGATGGAGCATCTTGCCAAACAGTGGATAGAACGTCTGCATACCATCGATGTGGAGGACACGGATACGGCCCGTGTGAATCAGTTCTATGGTGCCCTCTATCGTGCCTCGTTCCTGCCTCATGAGATGAGCGATGCCTCAGGCGGATATCCCAAGTTTGCCGATGGCAGCATCGTCGCTCCAAGGGAATCGAATCCTCGGAAGTATTACGGCGACTTCTCAATGTGGGACACTTATCGTGCTGTTCATCCGCTTTATAACATCATTGCTCCCAAAGAGTCGGCTGATATGATGCAGTCGCTGGTGACGATGTATGAAGAGGGTGGGTGGCTGCCTATTTTCCCCTGTTGGAACAGCTATACGGCCGCGATGATCGGCGACCATTGTAGTGTGGCGCTGGCAGACGCCTATATTAAAGGAATCCGCGATTTCAACGTAGAAAAGGCGTATGAGGGCATGCGTAAGAATGCCTTCGAGACACCAGCCTCTTATGAGGATTATAAGAATGGTATGGGGCGCAGGGCGCTTGAGTCGTATCTGAAATATGGCTATATCCCTATGGAGGATAGCGTAAAGGAGGCTTACCATCGGGAAGAACAGACCTCACGCACCCTCGAGTATGCCTTCGATGATTTTGCCGTTGCCCAATTGGCAAAGGCCCTTGGCAAGGATCAGGATCATCAGGAGCTGATGCGCCGCTCAGAGAACTGGCGCAATGTCATCAATCCCAAGACGGGCTATTGTGACGGTCGCCATGCTCCCAGACAGATTTCCCGCAGAAAGAACGATGGCGGTCTGTTCGAGGATAATACGGACTTTATCCATCGTAAGCCTTGGATAACGGAGGGGGCAGCTTGTCATTACACCTGGTATGTGCCTCACAATGTGGAGGGACTCGTTGAGATGCTTGGTGGTCCTCAGAAGTTTGAGGCCAAGCTCGACTCGATGTTTACAGAGGGTCGTTACTGGCATGGCAACGAACCCTGCCATCAGATAGCCTATTTGTACGATTTCATCGGGAAAAGGGAAAAGGCCATTCAGCGTGTGGCGTATATCCTCGATACAGAATACAACGACACGCCTGGTGGCTTGTCTGGTAATGACGATGCTGGTCAGATGTCTGCTTGGTATATCTTCTCTTCGATGGGCTTCTATCCTGTCTGTCCCGCCACAGACCGCTATATGCTTTCCGCCCCTCGCTTCCAGAAGATTACCCTCAATTTTGACAATGGCAAGCACTTCGTCATCACGCCGGAGTCCTTGCCACGAGACCGCAACTATATCACTCACCATGAAATCATCGGTGGTAATTGAGACATAACAACAAAAGCGTATGAGATATTTGATAAAATCGGGGCTGTTATTGCTTTGGGCACTAAGTGCATCGGTGGTTCAGGCAGCGGAGGAGAAAAAGGATTCGCTGACATTTACCGTCATCAAGGAAAATCCAATCACCTCAGTGAAGAATCAGAACCGCAGCGGTACTTGCTGGGACTATGCAACGGTGGGATTCTTCGAGGGTGAGATACTCCGCAAGACGGGAAAGACCTATGACCTCTGTGAGATGTTCGTGGCTAATAAGAACTATGTCGACGAGGCCATCTTCTATGTCAGGCTGCATGGCGACAGCCGTTTCTCTGAGGGTGGATCAGCCGATGATGTGTTCTCGGTATTGAAGACGCATGGCATCTGTCCTGAGGAGGCGATGCCTGCCCCTGGCTCGCTGACGGGTGACTCATTGGCCAACTTCACCGAGTTTTTCAGCGTGCTCACGCCTTATATCAAGGCCGTGGCCACTAACAAGGCAAAGAAACTGTCGCGACAATGGCTCGAAGGCTATCAGGCCATCCTCGACGCCTATCTGGGCAAATGTCCTGAACGGTTTGTCTATGAAGGTCGTGAATACACGCCGAAGAGTTTTGCTGAGAGCCTGGGGCTTGACTTCGACGACTATGTGAGCATCACCAGCTTCACGCATCATCCTTTTTACACGTCGTTCGTCATCGAGGCACCCTATAAATGGCGACCTTGTCTGAGTTATAATGTGCCTATCGACTCTTTGATGAATATCATCGACACAGCGCTCGATAGGGGGTACAATGTCTGTTGGGGTGGTGACGTGAGTGGCAATGGCTTCGAGCGTCAGGGCCTGGCACAGGAAAATGCGACGCCAACACAGGAACTGCGCCAAGAGCGATTTGATACGTGGGATGCCACCTACGACCATGTGATGCTGATCTACGGAAAGGCCAAGGATCAGAATGGCAACGACTACTATCTGGTGAAGAACTCATGGGGCGAGACGGGAGACCATAAGGGCATCTGGTATATGCGGAAAAACTATATCGCACTGAATACGACCTACATATTCCTGAACCGTCACGCATTCGACAAATGAAAACAAAAGCAATAGGTTTGTTGTGGGTGGTAGTGCCTTTTATAATCGTTTGAATATTTCAAATTTAAAAATAAGTTCGTTCAATACTTGTAATTACGGAGAAAAATGTTATAAATTGCAAAATTGCATATAACAAAATTGCAATTTACTTGTTTTTATCAGTAGAATTAATTAAATTTGCCCACAAAAAATAAACTGCATTTTATTATGGCTATAAAATTGAAAATAGGATCACCAGTAGTAGGTGAAGATTTCTTCGGACGAGAGGTTGAACTTAGGAAGGCAGAATCCCTGATTCGAGATAACAATCTTATGTTAGCCGCACCCAGACGCGTTGGCAAAACCTCTTTTGCGAGGAGATTAATAGACACGCTAAGTTCAAAAGGATGGAATACCATTTTTATCGATTTGGAAGAGATAACAAGTATTGACCATTTCTTCAATGCTTTTTATGGTGAACTAGTGAAGTTGCCTGAAACGAAAGTGTCAGAGAAGATGAAGGCAAAAATGAAAAAATGGTTGTCTGGCGTTGAATTGTCAACGACAGGCTTACCTGTTAAGGCAACGGTCAAAATGGAATCTTCAGACAATAATGATTTCAAGGATTTGGCAGATATACTAAACATACTTGACAATCATACGCTTGTTGTTTTCGACGAGCTTACTGTGCTCTTGAAATCTTTATCTGAGAAGAATGACGATGAACAAGCTGTGAGAACGTTTCTGAACCAGTTCCGAGCCATGCGGTCGGCAACCTCAGAGAAGTGCAGTTGGCTGATATGCAGTTCCGTTGGAGTGAGAAACTTTACAACACAACATAATTTGTCTGACACTATAAACGACGTGGCAGACTTTGAACTCGGGGCGTTCTCTGACGAAGAGGCAACAAAATTTGTTAGCACACTTGCGGAGTCTATAGGTATAGAAGCAAATGCTAAGATTAAGCGCTATATTCTTGATAAAATTGGATGGAACATCCCTTTCTTTATACAACTTCTACTGTCAAGACTTCCTGTTGGAGAGATTACAAAGACAGATATTGATGAAGCTTATGGCCATCTTCTGCAGACAGGCTCGTTTGACACCTGGCATGAACGTTTGAATATAGAATATGGTAACAATAAGGATGTTGCCAAGTTGATCCTGAAATATCTTTGTGTGGCTATCGATGGCAAAACACGAGAAGAAATATACAATCACATCTATGCCAAAATACCCTCATTTGAAAATGATGAAATGGGACTATTGCTGAGAGCTTTGATGACTGACGGCTATCTGGTGAAAGATGGTGAACAGTATAAATTTCGTTCACCATTGCTTCGTGATTATTGGAAAGAAACATATTGTTAATGTTAGGATCTGAGTTATGACTAAGAGACAGCAATTCAAGAAATCGGTATTTGACATAATAGACTCAAACCGTCCGAATTCTATTCCTCAGCATTTACTGGTATCTGGTAATGAAGGGGTTGGCAAAACATGTATCATAGAGAGTATTGCATCAGAGCTTCTCTCTCGTGGTTTTAAGGTTACTAAGTTTCTCTATCCACACAGTAACATAGTGACTGCAGATGATATAATAAATAAGGTAGATGTGTCCAATAATAACAATTATATTATTATAGATGACTTCGACAAGATGCTGCAATCACTGCCCAATGAGGAACAATATAGGCTTCGCGCATTCCTTTTTAAGAAGAATGCCCCAATGCTTATTGCAACATCTACAGGACTCTATGAAGGTTTCTCTGACTATCGTATGCCTTTCTATGATGCTTTTCGAGTGTTTCATATCCCTGAGTTGGAATATGAGGATTTGGCAGACATCCTGCCAAAGAAGGAATATGAGGCAGTGAAGAATGACGAAACCTTCTTGGACGTTTTGCCAAAACTCGGAGGTAACCTCAATTACATTTGTTCTTTGGCAATAGCATTGCAAAGCTGTAACAGCGTGGACGTGGCCATACAGTCAGTAATCGCTCAGAATGACCGATATTTCAGATTACTATTTAGCGGTTTGTCCGGCATGCTTCAGCGTACACTCTATGGTTTAGCACAAGCCGGAGAAACTGCATCTTCAGCAGAGGTGCAACACCAGTCGGGTCTTACAGCCGCAAATACTGCTTCTGGCCTGTTCAGGTTGGAGAAACAGGGAATCATCAGTAGAGTTGGCGACAAAAAACGTAATGTCACTTATAAAATCAATGACTATCTCTTGGGTAAGTGGCTGAAAAAGACGTAAGAGATCCCGAAAACGATGCAATAAAATGATGAAATAGGCAAGATGTCTTTGGGAAGTTATCAAGAATGGATAGCAGAGCGCCAACGGCTTCTTGGGCGTATCAAGGAGTTGGAAGCTGAGAATGCCGAGCTTAAGAAGCGGCTTGGCGAAGATGTCACGCCTGTAGTGCACGAACCGACAGCTATGCAGAAACTATCGGCCCCAAAAAAGGTTGGGCTGTTTCGAAGTGTGTTCAAGGGACGTGAGGATGTGTTTGCCAGAAGATGGTACAGCAAAGCGAGTGGGAAGGGTGGCTATCAACCAGTATGCCAAAATGAATGGAGTCAACAACTATGTGATAAGCGAAAGTTCAAGTGCGCCGAATGCCCGAATCGTCTGTTTGCTCCATTGGCAGACAATGTTATTTACCGTCACTTGGAGGGAAAAGACGCAGATGGCAGGGATGTGATTGGACTCTATGTACTCAATGAGGACAACACATGCAACTTATTGTGTACCGATTTCGATGACAAGAACTGCGAGCATGGCTATCAGGAAGACGTGGTAGCCTTTATTGATGTCTGCAAGAGTTGGGGTGTTCCTTGGTCTATAGAACGCTCGCGCTCAGGAAATGGTGCTCATGTGTGGATTTTCTTTGAGACTCCAGTCTTGGCAGTTAAGGCTCGTAGGTTGGGTAATGCTATCCTAACAGAAGCGATGAATAGAGATGGACGGATTTCTTTCAAGTCATATGATAGATTCTTTCCAAACCAAGACACATTACCTGAAGGTGGACTCGGGAATCTCGTTGCGCTACCTCTACAAGGTAATGCCCGGAAGAATGGCAATAGCGTTTTCGTAAATGAATACTTTGAGCCTTTCCCTGACCAATGGGAATATCTGCTGAATGTAGGCAAGCTCTCGGCATCTGCCTTGGAAGAGATATTGAAACAAACTGCCAACATCATGCCACTTGGTGATTTGTCAAAGACCAGCGAGAGCAAACCTTGGGAAGTGCCGACAACCACTAAGATAGAGAATACCGACTTCTCCTCGGAAATTATCATCACGCGGTCAAACATGCTCTATATCCCGCTGAACCAGCTTTCATCGAAAGTCCTCAACCACCTCAGGCGTATTGCATCGTTCCGAAATCCCGAGTTCTATAGCAAACAGGCACTACGACTATCCACCTATCAGACGCCTCGCATCATTTCCTGTGCAGACCTAACGGACGACTATCTTGCACTTCCTCGAGGATGTGATGATGCTGTCACAACACTTCTGAAAGATAAAAATGTTGCCTATCGAATTGAGGACAAGACAAATCATGGTAGGGTCATATCCGTTCATTTCAGTGGTGATCTACGCAAGAATCAGCAAGAAGCTGTCAATGCTTTGGCTACGAATAACACGGGCGTACTCTCAGCGACGACAGCCTTTGGAAAGACGGTGGCTGCCATAGGTCTCATAGCTGAGCATAGCGTCAATACATTGATACTTGTTCATACAAAGGCATTGCTTGATCAATGGGTGCAGAGACTCGAACAATTTCTTGTTATTGATGACGTGCCTGTAATTGAGAAAGGCAAACACAAGAAGAACCTTTCGCCTATTGG
>JAFZCU010000100.1 GCA_017556145.1 Prevotella sp.
AGCTGCGGTTCGTTCTATGCGCAGATGATCTCACCGATTATCGGAGTCCCTGCCCTACTCGGCAATCCGCATTTCAAGATGTCAGACTTCCTCCGCGAGCGTATCGGCAACCATCAGTACAAGTCACCAAGGGCAGACGGCAAGCAGGACTTCACCATCGACGAAAACCTGATTAAGGAGTTCGAGGAGATGGAAGCCCATCAGTTCGACTGCTGTAATATATATAATAAGGTACGCGTTTGGGGACTATTCGGTGAAGAGGACACGCTTGCGCACTTTGAGCCATTGTTCTTGGAACACTATCATAACACCTTTCACTTCCCAGGTGGACATACACCAACAGCAGAGCAATTCAAGACCTGGTATGTGCCCCTTATCGAGAAACTGATGATTGAATATCCCATTCAGGAAGACAAACCACGATACTTTCAGCACTTTAAGGGAAATAAATACAAACTTGTACACATTGCCCTCGATTCCGAGACTCAGGAACGGATGGTCGTCTATCAGGCGCTCTATGGCGACCGAAATTATTGGGTACGTCCTGAAAAGATGTTCTTCGAGCAGATAGAACGAGACGGCAAACGATTCTCCCGCTTTACGGAGATTGATTGGGAAGAATAAATATCAATCCAGGTTATCAAGATCCTTCATGCACTCTTCAAAGATAGCCTCACGCTGGACGTCTGACATTTCAGACAACGGCATGAAGGTGGTAAAGAAACTGATTCTGACTGGATCTTCACCACTTATTGTCTCTTCACCAGACAACTTAAAGCAGAAGCCATCCTGAGCCAGGAAGCCCTCACCTGCAAATTCACCATATTCCTCGATGCGCTTGTTGATACGCTCATCGACGGGCATGATTCTCAATGTCCGGTTGCGTGACAGAAATCTCACGGCAACCTCATTGGCCGACAGTTCAGGCTGCTTCAGGAACCTTTCCTTATATCGCTGAAGGAAATGGCTTGTCAGAATCAGAATCTCAGGAATACCCTTGTCCGTCCATTTGATGATATAGCGTTTACTGCCGTCGAAGAGTACGCAAAGATATCCTGACAGGACTGGGGCAAATGGATGCTCACGATAGAAGTAGATGATATACTGGTTCTTGGAAGTCTGAATCTGATAGTCATACATCACACTGGCAGGAAACTCCTCACTTCTTTTAAGGAGATTCACCGCCTTATTGAGCAGTGCGTCGCGTTTCCAGTCCAGCTTGCCCATCTCACCCATCAGGTCGGCATAGACCTCATGGAGATTCATATTCGCAACTATCATAACGGCGGCAAAGGTACGGAAATACCATGAGAACAGAAGGGGCAACTCCCCTTTTTTATCCATTATCTATTGTAGTTTTTGACAAATATCAGTCGAACAAAAGTATTATAATGACATTGCGATAGTCACGTATATGGGGGATTTCCCCTAATACGATTTAGGAAAAACCACCCATCAGATTAGGTAAAATCCTTTTGAAATGCCGTGAAAAGTACCGATCTTTGCACTGTGATTAAGAAACAAAATGTTTAACTCTTTAAAGATAGGAGATTAAGATATGAAGAAGATGATGATCCTGGCAGTGATGATGGTCATGACTATCTCGGCCAACGCAATGAGCTATAACGCAGCAAAGCACGAGGCTCTGTTCCTGAGCGACAAGATGGCTTACGAGCTGAACCTTACCGCTGCACAGTATGAGGCAGTCTACGAGATCAACCTCGACTACCTGATGAGCCTGAACGGATATGGTGACGTGTTTGGCATCTGGTGGGATCGTCGTAACGCAGACCTCCGCTTCGTGCTGACTCCGTGGCAGTATGACAAGTATGTAGCACTGAACCACTTCTAT